>JBGTCY010000305.1:0-18653 GCA_041748615.1 Chitinophagales bacterium | reverse complement strand
ACGGATGACCGTATGTTGCGAACCCCTACCCTGCACAACAAGGTGATGAATTACTTGGAGAAAGTAGTTCCGCAGCATTCAGATTCACTGGGGAAATATTGCGATGTGATTTTGGAAAAATCGCGACCGAACAAAGAAATGTTCAAATACTGGCTCATTTCCCTGCTGAATTTGTATGCAAAATCTCAAATCATGTGTCAGGAAGCGGTGTACGTGCATCTTGTAGAAAATTATTACGCGAAAGGCGATGCCCATTGGGTGAGTGAAGAAGATTTACTGCGGATTAAGGACAGGGCTAAAAAAATGAAGCCCACTTTGTGTAATCGTGTTGCGCCCAATATGATTCTGAAAGATATGAATAAAAATGTCATTCCGATGCACTCGGTGAAAGCAAAATACATGATGCTTTATTTTTACGCGCCCGACTGCGGACATTGCAAAAAAGAAACTCCGAAAATGGTAGAGGCTTACAGAAAAATCGTGGACACGATGGGCGTGGATTTCAAGGTTTATGCTGCGCCTACTTCCCATTTACATAAAGGTGAGTATGATGAAAATAACCGCCATATTTTCAGCACCGACCCGAAGGACATCAATGAATGGCCCGATTTTATCAAAGCGCACGGGATGGAACCCTGGATTAATGTGGCAGACCTTAACCTCAATGATAATTTCCGCGCCAATTATGACATCAACAGCACCCCGCAGGTTTATCTTTTAGACGCGGACAAGAAAATACTCGCCAAGCGATTCAGTTATGAACAACTTCCGAAAATCATCGAGGATTTGGAGCGAAGGGGTAAATCAAGTAACTGAGTTTGATTGATTCAGAAAAGTTTTTTTCTGAACGAACTCAATTTTGAATATATTCTCAATCCTGTTTCTTTATTTTCGTTCTTCAAAACGCAATGAAACCGAATTAATGCAATAGCGAAGACCGGTCGGTTGCGGACCGTCTTCAAACACATGACCAAGATGCGCGTCACAGCGACTGCAAACAACTTCTATCCTGTTCATGCCATGACTTCTATCGGGAATCTCCTCTAAATTTTGTTGATTAATCGGCTGGAAATAACTGGGCCAACCGCATCCTGAATCAAATTTGTGAACGGAATCAAACAACGGATTTCCGCAACAAACACAAAGGAAGACCCCATCATTTTTGAAATCATTGTATTTCCCCGAAAACGGACGCTCTGTTCCTTTTTGTCGTGTAATCCGAAATTCATCAGGCGAGAGTTGCTCCTTCCATTCAGCGCCTGTTTTAATGACCTTCTCCATCTCGGAAGAAGATTCCTGCAAACGGAACGATGGTTTCTTTTCTTCTTGCTGCGCACAAGCCGTGAATGAAACTAACATCAAAAGCAGCATGAAATTCATAAAATGAGTTTACAGGTAAACGAATGAATAAGTATTTTGTTTGCAACGCGCATTTTAAATTCAGGATTGTGATAGTTTATCAAGATACTCCACTTTAAATGGTGCGCGTGGAGTCCCCTGCGAAGTTGAAGTGGAGCGATTGCCAACCCGCATGGTTTTACGATTCTCAGCTCTCACGATGACAACCCAGCGCAATTTACCATTCACCCATTTTTTTTGAAATTGAATTTTAGTGCCTGTGGATTCTTTAAGTTTGCTTTCCAATAAATTCATTTCAAAACATGCAAACAACAGAAAATTCACCCCTGCTGCAAACCCTTCAAAACAAAACTTCATTAATTGACTGGCAAAATTTTCTTGAAGCGCTATTAACAACCTTTAATTGTCAGACAGGTACCATCCATTTCTTAGGTGAAACGGATAATTTACTGAAGTTAAAAGCCTTCAAAGGCATCCCGGAATTTTTATTGCCAAAAATGTCCATCATCCCAATCGGGAAAGGAATGGCAGGAGTCGCTGCAGAGCGCAAGCAAGCCGTTCAAATCTGCAATCTGCAATCCGATGATTCAGGAGTGGCTCGACCGTCCGCGAAAGAAACAAAAATGGAAGGCTCCATTGCCGTGCCGATGATTTTGGAAGGAAAATTATACGGCACATTCGGAATCGCGAAGCAGGTGCCTTATGATTTTACAGAGGAAGAAACAAACGCCCTGATGAAAATCGGAGAAGAAATGTGTAAACGGGTGAAAGGGTAAGTTGATTTTTTTTTGAATTCAACTTGAATGGATGTCTCTATTCAGCCGGATGATTCCAAGCCAGTGCATCACTTTGATGAACGGATACATCGGGTCAAACTCAAACCAACGGCTGGCGAAATTTGCGCTTCCGGGATGTTTGTGATGGTTGTTGTGCAGGCTCTCCCCCCACATCAGAAAATCAATATTGATGAGATTGGTTGAAGTATTATTCAGGCGATAATTGGTGTATCCGATTTTGTGTGCAAACCAATTGATAATCGCGCCATGAAAAGGACCCATCATAAAGTGCACCGGCAAAATCAAATACATCCACCATTGAGTGGCAAAAAACAGATAAAAAACAATATACCCTACGCCCCATAAAATTCGTGATGCCCAACTGTGACAAAAACGGTCGAATTTTTTCCATTCGGGAAGATTTTTCAAATACTTGCTGTCAATTTTCATTCCTTCCCTGAACACCTGCATGTAATAGTTTTTTGTCTTCCACATCATCACATGCAGTTTGCGCATGTACTTTGGCGAATGTGGATCTTTTTCGGTGTCCGTATGCGCATGATGCAGGCGGTGCATAATGGCATAAGCGCGCGGACTGAGATAAGAAGAACCTTGTGTGATATAAGAAGCAATAAAAAAAAACTTTTCCCAAAATTTATTGATGGTAAACTGCGCATGAGCAGCGTAGCGGTGATGAAAAAAAGATTGCATGAAGAGCGAAGCATACCAATGTGCTACAAAAAATGCAGTAATGATGAGAACAGAGGCGGTTAGTGAAATTTCCAGCATAATAAGATTATAGAAGCGTTTGTATTTTTTAAAACTAATAAACTCTTAATTGATTAAACGATATTTCATAAAACTCACAACCATTTCAATTATTTGAAAAAGCCTTAATAAAAAGTTCAGTTACTCTTTCAGCGGTTTCAAAAGCAGATTGCGGACCTAATGTATGCGTAATATTATCTTCAGCGGCATTGAGCGTATCTGTATCGCTGTAAAACATTTTTGCAACATCCAATTTGAGTTGATAAGTAAAATCAGCACCTCCATTGATTTCAAAATCTTTGTCAAAACTGATGGTGCGATAAAGTTCATTTAAACCGGTATGATAAAGAAATGATTGGTCAAGTGAGCCGGAGCCGGGAGTCTGGTCAATGTCTCCTTCAAATTTCAGGAAAATATAACCTGTACTCCAACCCCAATGCGCTTCATTGGTTAAGATGCTTAAAGGATGTCCTGGCGCATATTGGGCGGGGTCGCCATTATTTACTGAAGGGTCAACTCCAATGCTGAATTTGATTCCTTTATAAAATCCGGAAGGCGCGTCCGCTTTGATGCGTTCGCCAGGATTCTGATTTGAAGCGTGATTATTTTCAAAACGCAGGTAATCATAGTCTTTAATCACAACCTCTCCACCATCAGCTTTAATTAAGGTGAAATTGGAAACATAAAAACGCAATTTCTCCACCCTGAAACTTTGTCCGAGGATGTTTTGATAAGTTTGACCCATCACCAGAAAATCATTTCCGACATATCCCTTCACATCTAATATAAATTCCACATCCTGGTTTTTATCTTTCTTGCAACCTGAATGGATGAAAACGGTAATTAAAAAAATGCTTATTAAAAAGAAAGGGATAATTTTTTTCATGAAAAATAATTTAGATAATCCTATAACAGGTAAAACACTCCAATGGTTGCAAGTTTATTCGCTTACCGCAAGTGAAAATGATTTTGAAATAGTTGAAGCGATTTTTTGCGCCAGTAATGGATTGTCAAAAGTACGGGTGTTATTTTCAAGTTTCAGGTTAACGCCATCCAGCATTTTCATTATATCATAAGCAATCACGATGGTGACGTCTGTATTAGGTTTTATTTCAAAATTTCTTGAAATCTTCACGGGGCGTAATAAATTGTTACTGCCGATATGAAATTCAAAAGGGAAATTAATTGCTCCGGTTCCCGCTACTGAAGTATCTGACTGTCCTTCCAATTTCAGGAAAATATATCCCGCGCTGGATAAACCAAAGTGCATACTGACATCAGATTGATTGGCTAACGGATTTTCCGGAGGAAAAGATGAAGGATTTGAGAGGTTTGTCGCGGCATCCACACCAATATCAAAATGAATCCCCGAATAGCTTCCAATGATGGTATTGTCAATCAAATATTCTGATGACTCAAAGGGTTTCACCAACAAATATTCATTGAACGCTACTTCAGAACTGTCGCTTTTGATTAACCTGATATTTGAAACATAAAACCTGCTCAATGTGACATTGAAATGTGAGCCGGCAGGTTGCGAATAAGGTTTAAAATATACCAAAGGTTCTCCTCCGACATGATGTACAAATTCAAGAAACAGATGATGCTCAGGCTGTTCAGGAATTTCAACAAGTATTTCTCTGCACCCCTGAATAAACATTGCTGTCAGAAACACGAAGAAGAATAGCCGTTGTTTTGTAAAATTCATGCTTACAAAGAAAGCAAAAAAAACCTCGATGACGATTTGACTGTCAGCGAGGTTTTTATGCCGAAACAACTTAGGTTTCGAATAATGGAACGGTAAAACATTCGGCATTAACCGAGAGTACGTCTCTTTATCTTTCGAAAATTCGACTACTCTCGGTATAAAAAAACAAGAATTCCCGGGTTAAACGGTAACTGCCATTTTATCCAACACGCTCATCACTTCTCTTACAGATTCAGCGGATTGATTCAGCGATGCTTTTTCGGCATCAGTCAGTTGCAGTTCGATAATTTGTTCGATACCGTTTCTGCCTAATTTCACCGGCACACCGAGATAAATATCCTTCAAGCCGTATTCGCCTTGCAACCAGCAGCAACATGGATAAATGCGGTTTTCATCTTTCACGATGGATTCCACCATCTGCGCGGCAGCAGCGCCCGGAGCATACCATGCGGAAGTACCCATGAGTTTTACCAACTCTCCCCCGCCCACTTTCGTGCGCTCTATAATCGCGTTCAGTTTATCTTCGGCAATCAACTCCGTCACCGGAATTCCGGATACGGTAGTGTAGCGCGGCAGTGGCACCATCGTGTCGCCATGACCGCCCATTAACACCGCCTGAATATCTTTCGGAGAACAATCCAATGCTTCCGCCAAAAACGCTTTGTAGCGCGCGGTGTCAAGAATGCCTGCCATGCCGAACACTTTTCTTGAATCCACTTTCGCGGTCAGGTAAGCGCAATAGGTCATCACATCCAACGGATTGGAAACCACGATGATAATCGTGTTCGGTGAAAATTTAATTACGCTTTCAGTCACAGATTTTACGATACCTGCGTTCACGGAAATCAAATCATCGCGGCTCATACCGGGTTTGCGCGGCAATCCTGAGGTAATCACGACCACATCAGAATCAGCGGTTTGCGTGTAATCATTGGTCACGCCTTTCACGCGGGTGCTGTACATGTTGATGGGTGCAGTCTGCCAGATGTCGAGGGCTTTGCCTTCGGCAATGCCTTCTTTGATGTCTAACAATACTACTTCTTTGACAAGGTCATAATGCGCAACTACGTTGGCAACAGTGGCGCCTACATTTCCAGCGCCAATCACGGATATTTTCATAGGATAAGTTTTTTTTGTGGGGCAAAAATACGTAAAAATGATTTTTCAGGCTGAAGGATAAATTATACCACTTTTTATGGCGACAAAGGGTCACTCTAAGCAGAGTCGAAGATGTACGATTGTCCCTTGCTTGGTTTTCCGATAACCCGGGACTCACCATGACAACACAGGGCAATTTTTCTTGCACCAATTTTTCCGGTTTCCGGTTTTATAAAATATCATCCCGCCACAGATTTGTAACTTTATCGCGAAAGTAAAGATTTGACTATGTCTGAAAAAATCGCCCTGTTCCCCGGCTCATTCGACCCTATCACGAAAGGTCATGTCAATATTGTGCTGCGCTCATTGCCTTTATTTGATAAAATCATTATCGCGCTGGGGAATAATTCCTCCAAAAAATATGCATTCGGCATTGAGCAACGCTCGCAATGGATAGCTGAAATTTTTAAAAAATATCCCAACATTGAAGTGATGAGCTATGAAGGTCTGACCGTGAATTTTGCAAAAAAAGTCAACGCACTATATCTCCTCAGGGGTATCCGCACCAGCAGTGATTTTGAATATGAAAAAACGGTGGCGCAGTTAAATAAATCCATGATGCCTGAATTGGAAACCATCTGCATGTTAAGCGACCCTGAACATTCGCACATCAGTTCCACGATTGTCAGGGAAATCGTTTTGAATGGCGGTGACCCCACCATTTTTTTGCCGCCTGAAGTCAAAATCGGGTAATTACATTTTCATCAAAACAACAGCGCTCTTGAAAACACCGGAACATCAGCAGATAGAAGAAAAAATAAAATCGGAAATCGGAAAAACCGAACAAGCGATTATTGAATACAAAGAAATGACTCAACCAATCTCTCCCGAAAATGCCATCGGCAGAATTTCCAGGATGGATGCGATTGTGAGTAAAAGCGTTGTGGAAGCCGCGCTCAGGCAAGCTGAAGAAAAATTAAAACAACTAAAAGAGGTAATCTTAAAAGTGGATGATAAAGACTTCTGCAAATGCGCGAAGTGCGGCAAAACCATTCCGTTGGGGAGAATCTTGTTAGTGCCGCAAAGTGTTTATTGCGTAAACTGCGCGAAGTAAATTTTCGCGCTTAATGCGGCAACCTGCTTTTCAAAACTCCATAGATAAACACACCCGCCAACGCGCTCAGGATAATCAAACCCACAATCAGGTAACCGCTTCCGATAAGCGCGTATAATGGACCGGGACAAGCGCCCGTCATCGCCCAGCCAAAACCAAACATCAGCCCTCCGATGATATGACCTTTTGTAAATGGTTTCTGTGAAAAGTCAATCTTGCTTCCGTCTGCTGATTTCAGTTGCAGGCGTTTAATCAATTGCACCCAAAGCGCTCCACTGACAACAGCTACTCCCAATACACCATACATGTGAAATGATTGGAAGCGAAACATTTCCTGAATCCGAAACCAGGAAATCACTTCCGTTTTGTAAATGACAATACCGAAAAAAATCCCGAATAATAAGTAAGCTAATTGTTTCATGTCTGTTTGGTTTTCACTTTAATATCAATGGTAAAACAAGATGTGTAATAAAAATTCCGCCCAGCATAAAACTGATGGTTGCCACCAGCGAACCCCAACTCAACAGCGCCATTCCGGTGATGGAATGCCCTGAAGTGCAGCCGTTGGCATAACGGGTTCCGAACCCGATTAAAAATCCTCCGACTAACATTAACATGATTCCAGGTAAAGTGAGCAGTCCTTCAATGGAAAATATTTCCCGCGGGATGTAGCCGGTAAAATCCGTTATTCCCAATTGCGAGAGGTCGGTTCTGGTGCTTTCTGAAATGGCAATGGATTCAGGATGACCAATGACTTTCGCCCCAATAAAACCTCCGAGGACAATACCCCCCACGAGTAACAGGTTCCATTGATGCTCCCGCCAGTTATAGTTGAAAAACTCAATTTTAGTCGGCAGCACTGCCGCGCAAACATGCCGCATGGATGAAGAAATACCGAATTGTTTGTTGCCATACAACAACAACAGAGGCACCATCAAACCAATTAAAATTCCTCCCACATACCAGGACCAGGGTTGACTGATAAATTCCATAAGTGTGTTCATTATTTTTTATTTGTTATAATTAAATTGAAATTTCCGAACCCGTGGCAACCGGAATTTTTGTTTGCGCCATCTCCTTGTATCCGCCTTTCACATTTACCATCTCAGTGAATCCGCGTGATTTCAGAATGGAGGCGGCTATTACCGAACGATAACCGCTGGCGCAATGGATGTAATATTTACTCTCGCGTTCTACCTTGTTCATATTTTTATTCAAGATATCTAAAGGCAAATTGATTGCTCCCTCGGCATGTCCTGCTTCGTATTCTCCGGCTTTTCTCACATCCAACACTTTCAAATCCGGATTGGAATGATACAAATGTTCCAACTCCACAACTGAAACTTCATCTAATGTATCCACTTCGCGACCGGAATCTTTCCAAGCGTTAACTCCCCCTTTGAGATAACCAAGGGTATTGTCATATCCTACGCGTGAAAACCGCATCACCACTTCTTCTTCCATTCCCTCATCCGCAATAACTAAAATGGGTTGTTTTATGTCGGTTATCAACGCGCCCACCCACGGAGCAAAACTTCCATCAACTCCGATAAAAATCGAACCGGGAATAAAACCTTTTGCAAATTCACTTTGGTGTCGTGTATCAACAATCAGCGCGTCTGTATTTTCTGCAACGCGAATGAATTCCTCTATACTTAAAGGAATATTGCCTTTTTCCATCACTTCATCAAAACTTTCATAACCCATTTTGTTCATCGCCACATTTTTTGGAAAATATTGCGGAGGAGGGGTTAATCCCTCCGTCACAGCTTTGATAAATTCCGCTTTGGTCATGTCAGCGCGAAGGGCGTAGTTGAATTTTTTCTGATGACCTAATGTATCTGATGTTTCTTTGCTCATCATTTTCCCGCAGGCTGAACCCGCCCCGTGACCGGGGTAAACAATCAATTCATCTTCCAAAGGCATGATTTTATTTCTCAGCGAATCAAACAAATGGGCAGCAAGGTCTTCCTTGGTCAAATTCGATTTCACCGCCAAATCAGGTCTGCCAACATCGCCAATAAATAATGTATCTCCGGTGAAAATAGCGTTGTTTTTTCCATGCTCATCAATCAATAAATACGAAGTGGATTCCATCGTGTGCCCGGGTGTATGCAACACTTTTATTTTTACTTTTCCCAGTTCAAGTATTTCACCGTCCTTGGCAATATAAGCTTCAAATCCTGTTTCAGCGTTGGGTCCGAAAACAATTTTCGCCCCAGTAGCTTTCGCTAAATCAAGATGCCCTGAAACAAAGTCGGCATGAAAGTGTGTCTCCATCACATATTTTATTTTGGCGCCAGCTTCATTGGCTCTTTCCAAATAAGGTTTCGGGTCGCGCAACGGGTCAATGATCGCCACTTCGCCATTCGATTCAATGTAATAAGCCGCTGCCGCAAGGCATCCGGTATAAATTTGTTCAACTTTCATTGTGATAAATTTTAAAAATGTTTAGTTCAATAAAATTATTAAAAGCCAATTAGTTCCTTTGCTATGATAAATACTCCCATTAACAGGATAAACCATCCAAACCCAGGCTTCAGTTTGTCAGAGGGAATAAATTTCGACAAATAATTTCCAATTAAAATTCCAATTACGGATAATCCTGTAAACTCAAAAAGAAAAACCCAATCAATCGCCTCGGAAACGGAAATATCTCCCAAAAAGCCTGTCATTGATTTAATCGTAATGATTAACAACGAAGTTCCGATAGCCATGCGAACAGGAATATCGGAGAAAAGCACTAAAGCCGGTACAATCATAAATCCTCCTCCCGCTCCTACCAACCCGGTAAAAAATCCGACTATAGCGCCTTCCAGCAAAACGACAGGATAGTTGAATCCTCGTTTATCTCCGGGCGGCATTTCATCACACTTTTTCGCTTTTTTTATCATGGAATAAGATGCGGCTATCATCAATATCGCAAACAAAATCATCAATGCAATATCCTTTGTTACGATGAGTGAGCCAATCGAAAAAAGAGTGTCCGGGATAGCAGGTAAAATCCATTTGCGCGTGAGATAAACGCTTGCCATCGAGGGAACGGAAAAAATAAAGGCGGTTTTTAAATGCACTAAATGTTGTCGCAGGTATTGCAAAAAACCAATGAAGCTGGTCGCACCCACAACAAACAGGCTGTAGCCGGTAGCGGTAACAGGCGCTACTGCAAAAAGATAAACCAGAATCGGAACGGTGAGAATTGAGCCACCGCTACCGGTAAGTCCCAGTGCCATCCCCATGATAATTGCTCCGAAATATCCAAACAGGTGCATCGGTCAGAAATTACAATTTTCAATACAATCAATAATCTTGATAATCTTCTTATCGGTAAGCGAATACATCATGCTTTTACCGTCACGCTCACACGCTAAGATTCCTTTATCCTTCATTTTCACCAAGTGATGAGAAGTCAGCGATTGTTCCACCCCTAGCTTTTCATAGATTTCAGTCACGGAAAGTTTTTCTTTCTGCGCGAGCAAATCAATGATTTGAAGTCTGAGAGGATGCGCGACCGTTTTCAGGATGTTTGCGATTCTTTCTAAATCTTTTGCGGCAATTCTGCTTACAAGCGCCATGATTTTTAAATTTTAAACAAAGTTATGAAACTATGTTCATACTTCAATATAAAATTTTAAAAAAAAGATTCCTACAGATAATCCCCTATTTTTCCTTTCATTCTGAATGAATATGCTTATCTTGAAAACCGCAGTTGCCTACTTTAGAGGATTGCTGACCGGAAGTTTGTTATCTTGAACAATATACCGGGACAAACAACAGTTTATCATTGCTGAACATTACTTCATTTAATCCGTAAAAAGATTCAGAGAAAATCCGCGAAATGAAATTGGGGTTAAGATTCTTATTATTCCTCCTGTTTTTTGTATGCCTTTCCTTCTCCATTCACATGAGCAGTGAACTCATGGGACATGCCGTTGAACGGCATCCCTACCAGGTGGAACAGGAAATTGACTACGTTGACGAATTATTAGTCTGCAAAAAGGAGGAGCGACTGAACAATCTGCTGGAGCGCTATGAAAAATACTACCGCTTTAACGGCAGCATTCTGGTATCGTGGAAAGGCAGAGTCATCTGCAACACAACGATGGGGGTAAGCGATTTTAAAACAAAAGAACCGCTGACCGCTGAGACTCCGTTCCAGTTAGCCTCTGTCAGCAAGCAGTTCACCTCGATGGCAATCATGCTTCTGCATGAAAACGGCAAACTCGATTTTGATGATGAAGTGAAATTATACATTCCGCAATGGCCCTACCCCGGCATGACGATTCGTCAATTACTCAATCACTCTTCCGGACTTCCTAACTATATGTGGCTGCTTGAACATCAGTGGAGCAGCAAGCGAGCGCCCTACAATCATGAAGTGGTGGGTATGTTAATCAAACATAAAATGCCGCTCAATTATATTCCGGGAAGATATCATTCCTACTCCAATACGGGCTATGTGGTGCTTGCATATTTAGTTGAAAGAATTTCCGGGAAATATTTTGCGGATTATCTGCATGAAAATATTTTCGAACCTTTAGGAATGAAAAACACCTTCGCATACAGTCAGTCCATTGACAG
The DNA here is from genome assembly GCA_041748615.1 of Chitinophagales bacterium. Classification (GTDB taxonomy): domain Bacteria; phylum Bacteroidota; class Bacteroidia; order Chitinophagales; family CAIOSU01; genus JBGTCY01. The sequence goes on along the minus strand of JBGTCY010000305.1, from coordinate 7,249 downwards.
GCGGAACAAAGAAAAAGTTTCGGGTTATCAACGAAACAGAAAAGGATTCAAGTTAATTGAGGAAACCATTCATGACGGATGTATTGGCGACAAAGGCATTTATTCCACTGCGGAAGACCTTTACCGCTGGGATCAGGCGCTCTATTCCGGCAGACTTGTTTCCCCGGAAGTGCTGGAGGAAGCGTTTTCCATGTCGGAATTACGCAACAAAAGAAAATTCGCTTATGGATTCGGCTTTCGCATCAATGAGCAGGAAGAGAGTAAAACTATTTATCATCATGGATTGTGGAACGGATTCAGAACATCCTTCATGCGCTATGTCAATGACTCATCCGCCATTATTGTGCTGAACAATACCAACTCAGACGCGAAGCATATTTTAGTGAAAGACATCGAAAAAATTCTTCTGAGCGAAGAAGAAATTCCGGCAGATGAACTTGCCAAAGCAACCGCTTTTAACAACCGGGATTCGGAAGAATAATTTCTAACTTCGAATCATTACACTTTCTGTTTCACCTTTATATTTTCACACTTCGTCTTGCAACAAGAAATTCAACTCCGTGTTGCACCTGAAATTGCAGGTGACATTTCTGCATTAAAAAAAGAAGTATCAAAATTCACGGGCATTCCACAATCGGAAATCAGGCACCTTGAAATTCTGAAACGCTCTATTGACGCGCGTCAGAAAAAAATCATCGTCAATCTGAAAGCAGCCGTTTATATCTCGGAGGATTTTCTTGAAAAGTCACCACTCCTCCCCGACTTTCCGAATGTCGCGGGAAAAGTGCCCATCATTATTATAGGAGCTGGTCCTGCGGGTTTGTTTGCCGCGTTGCGCTGTATTGAACTTGGCAAAAAACCGGTCATCTTAGAGCGCGGAAAAGATGTGAAAGCGAGAAGAAGAGACATCAAAGCCCTCACCATCAATCATTTGGTTAATGAAGATTCCAACTACTGTTTTGGTGAAGGAGGCGCGGGCGCGTATTCAGACGGGAAACTCTATACGCGTTCTACAAAACGGGGTGATGTGCTTCGGATACTCAATTTGCTACACGCCTTTGGCGCTTCTAAAGAAATTCTCGTTGACGCGCATCCGCACATCGGCACCAACAAACTTCCCGCGATTATCGCGTCCATCCGTGAATATCTGTTATCGAAAGGCGGTGAAATCCATTTTAATACCCGCGTCATTGATTTCCTGATTAAAGACAACGCCATTCAAGGAGTCATCACAAAACAAGGCGAAACAATCCACGCAAAACATTTGATTTTGGCTTCCGGTCATTCCGCCCGCGATATTTATGAGCTTTTAGACAGAAAAAAAATCTTGATTGAAGCGAAACCTTTCGCATTGGGCGTCAGGGTGGAACATCCTCAAAAACTCATTGATTCAATTCAGTACAAATGTGCCGACAGAGGTGAATATCTGCCCGCAGCGCCTTACAGCATTGTCCGTCAAATCAATGGGCGAGGTGTATATTCATTCTGCATGTGCCCGGGTGGCATCATCGCGCCCTGCGCGACTAAGCAGGATGAAGTGGTCACCAACGGCTGGTCGCCCTCGAAACGCGACCAGCCATTCGCCAACTCCGGTATTGTAGTGGAATTGAGACTTGAAGATTTTAATCATTATGAAAAATATGGGGCTCTGGCAGGCATGAATTTTCAACGCTCTATCGAACACAACGCCTGGCTTTCTGCCGGCAAAACTCAACGTATTCCCGCTCAAAAATTAATGGACTTCATCAGCGACATCCCTTCTCAGAATCTTCCCGCAACCTCCTATAAGCCGGGAATAGAATCCGTGGAGTTAAAAGATATTTTCCCGCAATTCATCTATCAATCACTCAGGGAAGCGTTTCTTGAATTCGGGAAATCCATGAAAGGATACCTGACGAATGAAGCTGTCATCCATGCTCCCGAATCAAGAACTTCCTCGCCTGTCAGAATACCAAGAAATCCGGAAACTTTGGAACATCCTCAAATCAAAGGATTGTATCCGTGTGGTGAAGGAGCGGGTTATGCCGGAGGAATCATTTCCGCAGCGATTGATGGTGAAAAATGCGCAGAAAAGTGTGTGTCGACAATGAAGATGTAAAAATCATGAGTTATGGTTTACTCCGTTATTTATCATTGAAATAGGAACTATTCAATTCAATAAGCAAATAAAAACCACGAAGTCCTCCAATAATACGCTGAGTTTACATTAAGGTTTTAATGTTATTTCGAACTTGGCGAAGCAGGGCAATTAAAAGCATGAGCATCCACTCACTCCTCTAATAAAACCATTGATGAAAGCAACAAACGAAAGTTGGTTTGTGCTATTCAATCATAAGTGTGTAGATTTTTCAAACTATTTCCAATTCATTTGCTTTTTCATTTGCCGCTTTTGTTTAAGCGGATTAACTTAGCTATACTTCCGGCTAATGCCGGATTTCTAATTTTTTTAAATCCCCCTTTCTTTTATGAATAATTTTTTTAAAGCCTGCTTATTGATTATTGTTTTTTCATTTTCGTTGAACATCAAAATGTTTGCGCAATCCACTTTTTCGAAAGTGTACACCATCCTTCAAACAAATTGTGCCGGCTCAGGATGTCATGACGGCAGCGTTGCTAATTTATTTGATGTGACAGGAACTCAAAATGATGTATATCAGGAATTGGTGAATGTTGCTCCGCTCAATCCGGCAGCACTGGCTAAGGGTGATAAATTAGTTGCACCCGGTTATCCGGTTCGCAGTTTTCTGTTGCGCAAAATTGCGCACGGCATCAGTCCGGATTTGGATTTGGAACAACCGGAAGAAGGCGCTGACATGCCCTCGTATCTCGCGCCTTTACCGCAAAAAGAAATTGAAATGGTACGTCAATGGATTATGTATGGCGCGCCTATGAACGGCACTGTTGTGAACGAGCAGGTGATTGCCGACTTTTATGATTATGGCGGTTTAGTTCAGGTGACCGCGCCTGCGCCACCGGCTCCGGGAACGGGTTTTCAAATTCACACCGGTCCGATTTTTCTCTTGCCGAATGAAGAGCGGGAATATCATTGGAAATATGAAACTCATTTGCCGGAAGGAGTGGAAGTGTCGCGCCTCAATGTAAAAATGAGTTGGCAGTCACATCATCTCATTTTGTACAAATATCATCCCGGACAGGGACAAACAGTACAAAACGGATTGAAGTTGATAGACAATTTGTTGGCTCAAGCCGATGTGAACCTGAATGCTTCTACACTGGCAACCTGGCAATATGATCGTGACCATGAATTGCCTGATGGAACCGCATATTTTTGGGAGCAAAACACCATCCTCAATTCAAATTTTCATATTAAAAACTACAGTCAGGATTCCATCTTAGCCGCTCATGCCTACATCAATGTCTATACCCGCCCTCAGGGAAGCGGTGCCGTGCAGATGCTTACTGATTTGATTATTTATGGCGGCAGATTCAATCCCACTGCATTGGTGATTCCCAATACCGGAATAGACAGCACCTACCGGATAGTTCAAGGAAATATAAATGAAATTTGGAATGTTTGGGTTTTGCAGGCGCATACACACAAACTCGGAAAAGATTATAATATCTGGCTGCGAAATGCAGATGGTTCAAAAGGGGAACAGATTTACAAAGGCAGTTACAATGCGGATTATACATTTGACCAGGGATTGTTTGACTGGTCGCACCCGCCAGTTAGGGAATTTTCGCCTATGCTTAGCATTGACATGAATAACGGAATGATTCATGAAGCAACCTATAACAACAGCGGACCGAAAACCATAAGGTTTGGTATTACAACGGATGATGAAATGTTTATCACCTATATTCATTATACACTTAAATATCCGGTTGGCATCCGGGATTTGCAGGAGTCGCCCTTAGAGATTACTGTTTTCCCAAATCCGGCAGGGAGTCAGTTTGCAGTGAATTATTCGCTGCCGGAGTCTGGTCTTACAAGAATGGAGTTGTACAATCTGCTCGGAAAAAACGTACAATTGTTTTTTGAAAACATGCAGGAAAAAGGTTCACATCAATCCGTTTTCGACATTAGTAAAACCGGAATTCCCGATGGCGTTTATTTGCTCAGAATCACTTCCGGAAATTTTTCATCGGTGAAAAAAGTAATCTTGGCGCGGTGAGTTTTCTCCGCTCCTGAATCCATCATCAAATCCGACCGGAGTATTTTTCAATTTTTTTCCGGTCTTTCACGATGCCGAAAAATTTCAATCGGAAATATTGGCGAAAGGCATCTTTCAACGTCAGTTGATGGCTGATTAGAAAATCGGGGTCTGAAAGCGCCTGGAAAAAGAAGCGGTCACTCATGACCATCAGCGCAGGAGCGGCATCTTCGAGCACGCCTTCACGAATTCCTTCGCTGTAATAGTCTTTGATGGTTTCCAAAGCGAAATCAATGAATCCCATCACTGTAAGCCAGGTTTCCGGGTAATATTGTTTCAGGTCCAAAAGAAAAATGTTGGAAACATCGGCAATGTGAATCGTAAGATGTTCGATGCTCTTGAAATACCTGTCTAAGTACGGAATCTTTTTGTCCGTTAGTAAATCATTAAAATAACGGATTTCATCCAGCTTCAGTGCGACACACAGGCTGATGATTTCTTCCCGCGATTTGAAATATTTATAAACAGTAGCTTTACTCACGTTCAACATGCGCGCGACTTCATCCATTGTTACATCCTTCAGTCCGCTTTTCTGCAGTTGAGGAATTAGTTGTTTCCCCCATTCCATTTGTTTTTCAGGATTGATGTATCTTTTCTTATTCAGCGCTTTTCTGCCCATAATGTGTGTAAACTTTTTTTACAAAAATAGTTTACTTTTTAAAAAAGTTGATTAACTTAGATTCGTCTTTCTCGTATTTATTAAAGTTGTTCGACAATCATTTTTAATATTAACCAAAAAAAATTACCATGAACCTGCACGGCATCCGTTACATTTTTGTTTTGAGCGGTTTGATAGTCGGTCTTTTATCGCTCAACTTTCGCGGCATCTGGACATTTGCGCTTCCGATTTACGCGTATGTCCTCATCCCGATTCTTGAATTGATTTTACCCGCCAATGGTCGCAACCTTACTGAGGAGGAAGAACAGGAAGCGTTGAGCAACCCAATGTATGATTATTTTCTGTATAGCATGGTGCCTTTGCTGTACGGCTTTATCATTTACGGCATGTTTTCATTGCTTGAGCCGGGATTGGCTGTTTATGAAATCATCGGGCGGGTATCAGCAATTGGACTTGCCATCGTGTCCGTTGGAATCAATGTCGGTCATGAATTGGGACACCGTTCCACATGGTATGAACAATGGATGGCGAAAGCATTGCTGCTGCCTTCTTTACAAATGCACTTTTTCATCGAACATAACCGCGGACATCACAAGCGTGTTTCCACAGAAGAAGACCCTGCCAGCGCGCGTTACGGAGAGTTGCTTTACACATTCTGGTTCAGGTCATGGATTGGTGGGTACATTTCCGCGTGGAAATTGGAAAACGATCGACTCAGAAAGAAAGGGATACCAGTTTTGTCTTTTCAAAATGAAATGCTCCGTTATGAAATCTGGCAAATATTGTATGTATTGGCAATCGCATTCACGTTTAACTGGCTCATTGCCCTTTTCTTGATTGCTGCCGGAGCGCTTAGTAAAATTTTGCTTGAAACGATTAACTATATTGAACACTATGGTTTAAGCCGAAAAAAAACAGAACAAGGTTTCGAGCGAGTGATGCCCGTGCATTCCTGGAACTCCAATCATTGGGTAGGACGAATCATGTTATTTGAACTGACGCGTCATTCCGACCATCATTATAAGGCGTCCCGCAAATACCAGGTTCTCCGGCATTATGAGAATGTGCCGCAAATGCCGGCAGGTTATCCCGCGATGATTGTGCTCGCTTTTGTTCCGCCACTCTGGTTTTGGGTGATGCACCGCCAGATTGAAAAATTCAGACAGGAAAATACAGCGGGAATGGCATTGGCGTAGAGTGATTAAAAACCAAACTCAAAAAAAAGCGCGACAGGATGTCGTGCTTTTTTTATTTGAATTAACTGGAATTACTTACTCTTCACAATCTCCACATGGATGATTAATTCAATGTCTTTTCCGACTACCAAACCACCGGTTTCAATGGCGGCATTCCATTTTAATCCGTAATCAAAACGGTCCACTTTTCCCCTGATTTCAAAACCTGCACGGGTTTGTCCCCACGGGTCATTGACGGTTCCGCCATATTCCACATCCAATTCAACGGTTTTTGTCGTATTGCGAATGGTGAGGTCGCCCGTTAATTTGTACTTGTTGTCACTCACTTTTGTAAGTGATTTTCCTTTGAAGGTCAATTCCGGATATTCAGCGGCATTGAAAAAATCATCTGACTTCAGATGCTCATCGCGTTTTTCATTGGCAGTGTTGATGCTGGCAATTTTCGCGCTGAAGTCAATTTTCGCATCGGTGAAATCCGGTTTATCGGATAACACTGTTGCGGAATAATCATCAAAATGTCCGGTCACTTTTGAGATGACCATGTGTGTGGCTCTGAAATTGATGTTTGTGTGGGAATTGTCAATCACCCACTTGGTGGTTTGGGCAAAACTGCCGGTAAAAACTGTGGCAATCATTACTAAAGAAACGAATAGATTTTTCATGATTAATGGTTTAATGGTTTAAAAATATTTATAAATACATGTACAAACATAAAATTTTGAAAAAAGATTTGTTCCCGCTTAACATTCATTAACATCCAAATCATTTCCGGTGAATAACTTTGAAATTGTCTGTATCCGATTTTTTTCAATTCAAAAACAAATTTTCAATGAAATACTTATTATTTTTTTCATGTATGTTTAATTCCGCGCTGTTATATTCTCAAACCCTCATCAGCGGAAAAAGTTTCCCCAACACCTTGAAAGCAGAAAAGGGCAACCTTGAATTGAACGGAGGAGGAACGCGCACAAAAATGTTCATGACCATGTATGTTGCCGGACTGTATCTGGCTGAAAAAAACAATGATGCCGCGACAATCTTGAAGTCGGACAAACCGATGGCGGTGCGGCTGCACATTACTTCCGGCATGATTAACAGCGAAAACATGAGCGAAGCCGTGCGTGAAGGTTTCAAAAATTCCACAGGCAATAACACCAAACCCATCCAGGAAAAAATTGACGCGTTTATTTCCGTTTTCAGCGAACCCATCAATACCGATGATATTTTTCTTTTGCAATATGAGCCGTGGGAAGAAGGGG
>JBGTCY010000304.1:0-4349 GCA_041748615.1 Chitinophagales bacterium | reverse complement strand
CACTCTTTAATCCGGCTGTAATTGCTTTACGAATTTTATTGCTTTTATTAGGTGGTGAGTAATGAATGACGCTTTGATTAAGAATGACGGCTGTTCCTGCTTTCACTTCCATCGGTTCCAATTCTTTAACCACCATCTCATCGTCACCGCTGAAAAAGAAAGGCAACGTGGGCGCTCTCACCACATTCAGATTATCAAAATGGCTGCCCGGCATAATCATAATGGGACCGTTTTCAATCGTTACATCGCAAAGCGGCACCCAACAGTTGAGCGCTACGTTTTTTTGTTCATCCACAATCGTCCAATCCTGGTGGGCGGCTAACTCGCTGTTAGCGCCCGGCACCTTGTAAAGAAAAGCCGCACCGAAGGGCGTATAATGAATAAACAATTCCTGATATGCCCTGCTAAATACTTTTACGATTTCATCGCTCGCTTTTTTCTTATAAGCAATATCACTGCTGTAGCTGCCGCTGAAAAATCCGCTTTCGTTGATATCGGGATGCAACTCATCAAACAGCTTATCCAACTGCGCCACTTCATCCAGATTGATAAAGGGCAGTACGATAAAACCTTGTTTGTCGAATAAGCGTTGATGTGCCTCATCCTTAAAAATCTTCTTCGCCATTACAATATAGTTTGCTACCACATAGGACACATAGGGAACATAGAAATACAAAAAACATTTTTAATTTACCTTATAAAAATCTATGTGTCTTATGTGCCTAAGTGGTTGATTATTTTTTTTATTTTCTCTCACCTATCCGGTAAATCCCTGAAAAGTTCGTTTACGTAAGTTTTTTGTCCTTCTTTATAGATGTTGGTTACGTTGAAATTAATCAGTATTCCTTTGGGAGCTACTAACAATTTCATGTATGACAATAATTTCGCTTCATGGATTGGATCAACTTCCTTGACAGATTAAAGTTCAACCACGATGGCACTTTCCACAAACACATCACACTTCAAATCAGTCCCGACATCATGTCCTTTGTAATCAAGCTTAATAAATTGCTCTGAAGTAAAACGGATACCCCTCAACCCAAGCTCAATCAACATACATCTGTGATATACTTTTTCAAGCAACCCCGGACCAAGCGTTTTATGCACTTCAATAGCAGCGCCTATTATCTCATAAGTAAGCTCATCTAAATATTTCTTCGTCATTTGTTAAAAAAATATTACCACATAATTATATCAACCACATAGGCACATAGGGAACATAGAAATACAAATTTTTCTTTTACATTCAATAGGTTCGAAATAAAAAATCTATGTGTCCTATGTTCCTATGTGGTTATTTGTATTTCTATGATTTCTATTAATAATATCTATGCGGTCAACAACCGCTTCACTCTTTCAAATATTCCTATTTTATTTTCAGCAACTGCATTTTCACTCTGTGATGACTTAGGTTTTGCCTGCTCTATCAGTTCGCGCGCGTTGGTTTTCTGAAAACGGCTTTCCAGAAAAGCCTTGTCAATTTTCGGAAAGTTGTACTCCACCAATCCTAATGATTTGCCGACTTTCGGTCGGTCTCTGATGTTATTGCCAAACTGTTCGAAGTTGGTCATGAAAGCATCATCCTGCGCGAAGGCTTCCACATGATTGCCGTGTTCGTCTTTATTCCAGTAGTAAGTTCTGAATTCACAGTCTTTGTGAGTGAAATACGTGTTGGTTACAATTCTGATTTTATCCGTATAGTTGGGCGGAGAAAAGTGGATGACGCTTTGGTCAAAAAACACCGCTTCGCCCGCCTTGAGCAGTACGGGTTGCAAGAAGTCAATCATCTCCTCCATGACCGGGCTGAAATATTCCGGAATGCTCGAACCGCGGTAAGTCGGGAACACGCGATGACTGCCGGGAATGACAAACAGCGCACCGTTTTCAATGGTCAAATCCACTAACGGCACCCAGATATTGATGCCGGTGAAACGCGCTTCATCCACTAGTGACATATCCTGGTGTACACACATGCCGCTTTCCGGTCCCGGACTTTTCACGATGAACGAACCACAAACCACTTTCACATCCATGCAATACTTTTCAATTGAGCGCTCGCATACCCTTTTGATTTCGCTGTCGGCTTCATAGCGATAGTTTTTGTCTTTTGAAAATGTGCTGGGGAAAAAACCTTTCTCATCTTTGGGATGCAACCGATAATACAACGCTTCTAATTCGTTGATTTCAGCTTCATTATAAAACGGCAGGATGACAAAGCCGTTTTTTTCAAAATCAGCCTGATGTTTTTCATCGCGAAAAACGCGGAGCATTTTATCGGGGAATTGGAACATATTAATAATTTAAACTCCGGTTAATTTCTTTTTAATCTCCCGCGCGATATTAAGCGGGGTGTATTTTTCAAAAAAACCGCGCTCGTCCACCCATTTCCATTCCTCCTTCCTTTCAACCGGCTCGGGCGCTGCAACAGGTACTTCCTTCGGCTGCTCTTCCTTTTTTTCTCCATTCATGTATCCAAACAGCTTGGCTAACTTTTCCGTCATCGGGATGTTGTATTCATTTCCTGCCGCTTTTATTTTTTCAATCATCTCATCTGCGGTATATTTCGGAAAAGTATAGGGCACTTCACCAAGCAATTCATATCCCTCAATCACCTCTCCTTTATCATACATTTTAGAAAGTGTGGAATTTTCATATTTCAGGAAAAAATCATTATCTATTTTATACTTCAACATCGTTGAATGTGTGCCATCCGGTTTCATATAATAATGCGCCAACTGCGCATCCTTTTGCGTAACGCCTACGCCTACTGCGAGCCGGATGGAGCCGGAAGTGTTGGGCGGGGAGGCGTGGAAAGTGCGGTTGTCAAACATCAGCACCTCACCGGGTTGCATTTCGAGCGTTTTCAAATAAGGAAAAATGCTGAACATGTGTTCGCTCAGCGGTACAGGCGTTTGTGGTGATGGCGAAGGACGATGATAGTTGGGCAACATTTTATGACTTCCCCGGATAACACCCATGCAACCGTTATCAAGATTGGTGGGCACTAATGCGACCCAGCAGGTCACCGAACAAAATCCCTCCTCTTCCCCGTCAACAAAACTCCAGTCCTGATGTGCAGGCACTACGCCTTTGGGATTGGTTTCCTTCACCACGTAGCTCGACACAAACGGTTTATAATCTTTCAAATGCGCATCCATTTTTGGAAGCACCACGCTCCATACTTTCTCCCGTATTCTGCGGCACATCTCCTTATCGCTTTGGTCCATGCTCACATGAAAGCCGAAGCCTTTTTCATCTTTCAATTCCAACGCTTGATAATATTGTTTCAAATCTTCCACTTCATCTGCATCGAGCAATGAGAAAACAACATATCCTTCCCGCTCAAAAAATTGCTGTTTGGTTGCTTCTTTGAAAAGCGGTTTCATTTTAAACATGGCTTGCTGTTTTTTTAAATAATCATTTTTCATCTGACGGTATTCACCGACAGAAATTAATTGCTCTTTGAATTCAAATTCTTCTACTTTCTTTCCGCTTTCCGGTCGTGACCCGATGTTGGTATTGTATTGCTGAAAAAAATCATCCGGCACGTGATACTTTTCAACCGTGCCGTTTTCTCCTTTGTAATAAAAAAGCAGTTGTGCTTCCTGCGGAATTAAACCATAAGTTACCACCAATCTCGGTTCATTGGAAAGGTTGGGCGGTGAAGCATGTAAAATCGCCTGACTGAAAATGAGCGCTTCGCCCGCCCGCATGCTGACCGCTTTCAAATCCTGCCTGATTTCATTTTGAACATTTTGAAACGGGTTGGGTAGCAGAGGCGAGCGCAATGCTTTGCTGAAATGATGACTACCTTCCACCACCTGCATCGCCCCGTTTTTTTCATCCACATCACACAACGGCACCCACATGGTCACGGAATTAAATTCCGGCTCATCCACTACTGTCCAGTCCTGATGAATAGGCATCTCGCCTTCCGGACCGGGCGCTTTGCTGAGATAACAACTTCCTAATTTTCTAAAAGGTGAAAATACCGATTGTGCTTTTTTATCAAATATTTCCTCTACACCTTTCATCAATCTTGCTTTCACCGTTTCGTCTTTATTAAAACTCGTGGAATAAAAACCTTGCGGAGCGGAAGCGTATTCGTTTTGATATAACTCCCGGAGTTGCGTTACTTCTTCCGGTAAGAGAAAAGACACAACGACATATCCCTTCAAATCAAACGCCTGCTGAAGTTTTTCTTCTTTGAAAATTTTTACCATGAATAAGAAACCGTTTTCGGGAACGGATTTGAGCGTTTATGAAAAAACTGCTTTTAATTTTGAAATGATCCCTTTGCCGTTGGGTTGTTCGTCAAACCCCGGTGCGTGCAGCCGCGCGACAAATTC
>JBGTCY010000303.1:0-9346 GCA_041748615.1 Chitinophagales bacterium | reverse complement strand
AAAGATTGGTTTAACAAAAATGACTGGCTTCTGAAAAGGTATGAATTTTTTAATGAGTTTTTTAAGTCAGAAAATATTAAAAAATTGGAATGGCATGATATTCAGATGATGGGACCCTACATTCATTCTTACAATTCCATGAAAATCGCTCAGCAAAACGCGCTCGGAAGACCCAATCACACGATTGAGCATTACAGAGAGGTTTTTGAATATTTGGTCAGAGGAAATGACCCCATCAATGTTAAACTGAATAATCTCAGAGATAGCAAATCAAATTTTCATTTGAAGTATTTCGGCAAATCTGCATTAAGTGAATTGGTAAGCTATGCTTTTGCGGATAAATATGTCATTTATAATCGTAGGGATGTTGATGCATTGAATTTTTTAGGAATTTCAATCGAAAAAGAAAGAGGAGACAAGTTCGGTGATAAATTTCTCAAGTATAATGAAGCGATGAAAATTGTCATATTAGGTTATGAAAAAATTGTCGGTAAGCAGACCGGTACAACAATACCCCTTGAAGTTGACCAGTTTTTTTCATGGTTATATGAAACGACCATCCCGAAAAATAAAGATGCCGATGATGAATTAGATAATGAGAATGATGTAGTGGAAACCGGGTTTGAGTATTGGATGATTGCTTGCGGCAGATGCGGACAATATTGGAAAGAATGGCAAAAAGAGAATATTATCAGCATTGGATGGGATGACTTGGGTGATTTAACTGAATACGCTACGCGGGAAGAAATACAAATTTTATTAAAGGAAGAAGATGGTTCTGAGCCGATTATGAATTCTTTGGCATGTTGGCAATTTTCTAAAGAGATGAAGATAGGAGATTACGTATTCGCTAAAACCGGGATTTCTACTTTTTTAGGTTACGGAATTATACAATCTGATTACATCTTCGATAAAAACAGGAATGAAAATAAACACATCAGAAAAGTCAAATGGTTGAGGACAGGAGAATGGAATAAACCGGAATTCAGAGTAGTTACCAAAACACTGACAAAAATTACTTCCTATTATGATTTTGTAAATTCATTATTTAAAGAAATAAATAGTAGCGGGGCTGAAAATTACTATTGGCTGAATGCCAATCCGAATATGTGGAGGATTGAAGATTATCAAATTGGTCAGGAGAATAACTATACAACGCACAATGAAAAAGGCAATAAAAGAAGAGTTTATAAATATATGACTGAGTTAAAGCCGGGTGATAAAATCATCGGCTACGAAGCCTCTCCCATAAGAAAAATCAAAGCCATTCTGGAAGTAACACAGGGAATATATCAGGATGATGACGATAATGAAGTATTTGCCTTCAAAATAATTGAATTTACACCTGAAGAACTCACTTGGGATGAATTAACCGTATTACCCGGACTTGAAAATTGTGAAATATTAAAAAATAATCAAGGCAGCTTGTTTAAACTGACAAATGATGAATTCAATATAATCGTAAAGGCTTCCAAAGGAGCGGAAAGGCAGCTTGTAAAATACAATTTTGATGATGCGGCTAAAGAGATTTTTATTGATACTGAGAGACTGAAAGACATTTTAAGTATTTTAAAGTATAAAAAGAATATTATCCTTCAAGGTCCGCCTGGAACAGGCAAAACATATTTAGCCAAACGCTTGGCTTATTTGCTACTTGGAGTGGAAGATAAATCAAAAATACAAATGGTTCAATTCCATCAGTCGTATTCTTATGAAGACTTCATACAAGGTTACAGACCAAAACCATCCGGAGGATTTGAATTGAAGCAGGGCATATTTGCCAATTTTTGTTCAAAAGCACAGTCTGACCCCGATAATAATTATTTCTTCATCATAGATGAAATCAATCGGGGCAACCTGAGTAAAATTTTCGGAGAATTGATGATGCTGATTGAACATGACAAGCGCGGAAAAGACTTTGCAATTCCACTTACCTACTCTACAACTGACCACCCTGATTTTTTTATTCCGGAGAATGTTTATATTATCGGCACGATGAACACGGCAGACCGTTCGCTTGCAATGGTGGATTATGCGCTCAGAAGAAGATTTTCATTCATCAGCATCAATCCAGTGTTTAACGAAAGATTTAAAGAGTATCTTACAATATATGGCATTCCTGACTATCTGGCTGAAAAAATTATTTCAAATATGGCATGGCTTAATCAACAAATAGCTGCCGACAAGGATTTAAAGCAAGGGTATTCCATCGGACACAGCTATTTCTGTAATGTAGATAATAATAATGTTTCTGATGAATGGTATGTTCAAATTATCAAAAATGAAATTATTCCTATGCTCGGTGAATATTGGTTTGACAATGAAGAGCAAGTAGAAAAATGCAAAAAATACCTGCTTGAAAAATGAAAATACCAATTCAAAATATTTATTTTCTGCTATGCTATGCATGGAATAAACTCGATGAAGCGGAAATAACAAATGTAGATAAAATAGATTTTAATAATGTTGTAAATCTTTTCGGTAAAGTTTTAGCCAACGGATGTTCGCATCTGTTTAAAAGAGGGCTTGACAGAAGCTATGTTTCGCAAACAAATGATATTTACGGGGTAAAGGGGAAACTGAATGTCAGTTCTTCGGTTAAAAAAAATCTTTTCCATCAGGGAAAAACTGTTTGCGAGTTTGATGAATTCGATTACAATATTCTTCATAATCAGATTTTAAAATCAACCATTCATTCCCTGCTCAAATTCCGGGAACTTGACAAAACAATAAGAGATGAATTAAAAATTTATTTTCTCAGATTTCACGATGTTGATCTCATAAAAATTCAACCTCACCTTTTTGGAAAAATCAATCTGCATCGCAATAACTATTATTATGGTTTTCTTCTAAATGTATGCAGGATTATTTTCGACAATACGCTTGTTAAAGAAAACAACGGACAATACACTTTTAAAGATTTCACGAGGGATGAAATTAAAATGCGCTATCTGTTTCAGGAATTTGTGAAGAATTTTTTTAAAAGAGAGCAAAATGAATATAAAGTATCGTCTGAAATATTAAAATGGCAAGCTGATGCCGTATTATCGGGCGAACTGAATTTTCTTCCAAATATGAATACGGATATTTCATTGGATACGCCCAAAAAGAAGATTATCATTGACACAAAGTATTATCTTGAAGCGCTTCATTTTAACTATGACAAAGAAAAAATTATATCTAATAATTTATATCAGATATTCAGTTATGTAAAAAATGCGGAACCTGATTTTCCGGAAAAAACCATAGAAGGAATATTGTTGTATCCTGCTACCGGGCAGGATCTCAATCTCAGATACAACATTCTTGGCAATAGGATTAGTGTTAACACCATTAATTTAAACCAGGATTGGAGAGAGGTAACCGATAGTCTGCTAAAAATAATTGAGAATTGAATTATTTGTTTTCTTTAAATTTTTACAAGACAGTCAACTTTATTAAAACCCACCACTCATGTTAATAAAAAAACATGTATTAACATCTATTGAAGACTTCCCGGATAAATTCAAATTAGAATAGGTCATGCAACGCATGTATGTGCTTGACAAAAATGAAAAAGCAAAAAAAAATCAAAAGCAGGGAAATCCTATTTAACTACGGCTGCGAAAAAAAAAATTGCTTTTGCGTCATTCACTATTATGAGACTTCTAAAAAACCATCCTGTATTCAGGAAAAAATACCCTCCCATTTCCTTGTACCCCGCCCGTATGCACCACTAATATTTTTGTTCCTTGCGCGAAGTAATCGTTTTTAATCATCTCATAAATACCTAAGACCATTTTCCCGGTGTAAATGAAATCGAGTTCAATGCCTTGTGAGGTTTTGAAATCGCGGATGAATTGCAATAGCTCAGGAGTATGACGGGCATATCCTCCGAAATGATATTGCGCAATGAGTTGAAAACTTTGTGATGTTGAATAACCGATTTTTTTAAGCAGATTGAGAATTTCTTTTTCTAAAAATTCGCCACCTTTTAAAGCCGGAAACCCCAAAGCATTTTGATGGGGTAGGAGCGAAGCAACGATACCTGCGAGCGTAGTTCCAGTTCCGCAAGCAATGCAGACAATATCAAAATGCTCTTGAACCTCCTGCATAATTTCCATACAACCTTTCATGCCAAATTCATTTGCACCGCCTTCGGGTATCAAATAGAAATCACCGAACCGTTGATGCAACTTTTCAATAAACATACTTTCATTTTTCCTGCGATATTCTTCCCGCGAAATAAAATGCAGCCGCATTCCGTCTTGTACCGCTTTTCTTAAAGTCGGATTATCTTTTTCATTCAACTCCTCTCCCCGGATGATGCCGATGGATTTCATGCCTGCCAATCGGCATGCTGTTGCGGTTGCGGCAATGTGGTTGGAATACGCTCCACCGAAAGTCAATATAGTATCGAGGTTTTTCCGCTGCGCTTCTTGCAAATTATATTTCAGCTTCCTCCATTTATTCCCGGAAACTTCCAGGTGAATAAGGTCGTCACGTTTCAGAAATAACTGAACTCCTTTTTCTTCAAAAAGCGTTTCATGAATTTGATGAATGGGAGTGGGCAGTTTAAAATCAACACTCGAATTGAATTGTAGCATACACTTTAAAACTATTCCTTAGAAATAATTCCTACTTATTTATATCTTAATTTACCGTGAACCAAAAGACTTCTGCACGATTCCAAATCAAAAATCAACTGGCGCTCTGAGCTTGCCTTGATGATTTGTGATCGCAAGCTACCTTCTTTGAGGAATGTGATTTCCAATGATTGAAATTGAAGGCTGAGGCAAAAGGTAGTGACATTAGTTGTTATGCTGTTGCCATTATCATTCCATAGTTATCCTCTATTTCTTTAACCTCATTGTCGCTTAACGCCCTGAATGATTTTTCTCTTGCCCGCTTCGATAGTTTTCCGTTATTCTGTTCCAGATAACGGACTAACAGGGCTACCGTTTTATCCGGCATTTCAAATTCATCATCCGCGTATTGCTTGAATTCCTCATAACGAGCGAGGAAAGCGACTTCAGCCGGGATAATATTTTTGATGGTGTCATGAACGCAGTTATAAAGAAATTCAGCCTGCGGGGTTGCGTCAAAATAGCGGTAATAATCTATGGTTTCATTTAAGATTGCAACATTATGGTCTTTTGTTTCTTTCCACTCGATAAAATCCAACAGCGGACGGGAATAGAATTCTAAAACCTTGCGGTATTCGTCAATATGTTCTAAGATGGAAGCGGAAACGGGAAAAATGATTCCCTGCCGGGTGAAATTTTTCCTTGCCAGCACATGGTGTATCAAATACCTGTGAATGCGCCCGTTCCCGTCTTCGAAAGGATGGATAAACACAAAACCGAAAGCAACGAGTGCTGCGGAAAGCACGGCATCCATTTCATTTCGCTCAAGCCGCTGATTCATGTTTAATAATCCGTCTGTCAGTTGATGCAGGTCCTGCCATTTGGCGGACAGGTGGTCGGGAATAGGCTCGCCTGTCGTCCTGTCGTGTTCGCCAACGAAACCGCCTTTTTTCCGGAATCCCATCTCTATAAAGCGGGGATTTTCTATCACGATTTGCTGAAGGCGAAGCAACTCTTCCTTCATAAGGTCGCGCATTCCGGCTTGTCCGATTGCCTGTCCCCAGCGTGCCGCTCTCTTGCTTTTCGGGCTTTCCCCTTCAATGGTGAATGACGCTTTCGAATCTTTCAACAGCAGAAATGCCGAAGCCCTTTGGAGGATATCTTTCCGGATGCTATTTAAATAATCATTCGATTGTTCCGAAAGGTCGGAAGCGATATATTGTTCCAGTTTTGGTGTTCTCCTTATTAAAGGACAGAAATCACGAACTCCCGGCAAATTGTTGATGATGCGGTGACGAACTGACCTATCACCCTCTGTTATTGCATACTGTAATTCTTCATCCAGCAGCGGCACATAATTGCCATTTTGCAAGTCTTCAACGAGCAGTTTCCGGTCAAACAGCCATTCATATAAAAACCACAATCTCCTGCTGTATTGCCCGGTTGGCTCTTTTTGCAAAAGAGCGATAATTTCTTTTTCTGATAGCCGCTCAAATAGCTTTTTGAGTACAAGCAGATTCACTCCTTCATATTTAAGAGCGAATACCAACTGCTTATACAAAGTATCATCCGGTTGATGGCGCGATGTGAAAACCTGCCAGTGTTCCGTAGTATATTGCCGGTTCTTAGCGCTTATCAGGGAAAGCAATTCGGGTACAGGCGCTTGAAGCGCAAAGGCATCGAGCAATGCGCCATATCCTGCCAACATGCCCTCCTCCGGGGTTGCTCTGCCGTGAAAAACAGTTATTTTTTGTGAAAAATGCTTATGAATCATGCCGGCATGTGAAATATGCTTATCAAAGGTAGGTAAAAATGTATTTGCATCATGCGTTAAATGATGTTTTAACTTTAGTGGCAACACTAAAAACATCTATGATGAAAACACACGAAGTATTTAATCAGCCGCCTGCTTATGAAAATATCAATCTCTTCGAAAACGACATCCTGCTGACCGAATTGGCAGAGAAAGGTGGGGCGGGATGGGCAAAACCGCAGTTGAAAAATTATGGTGAGATTTTGAGCAAGCCGGAATGGATTGAGAAAGGACATCTCGCCAATAAACATACTCCGGTATTTCATTCTCACGACCGCTTCGGCAACCGGGTGGATTTCATCGAGTTTCATCAGGCATATCATGACATCATGCAGTTGGGTATCGAGAACCGCCTCGCTTCATTGCCGTGGGTGGAAAAGAAAAAAGGTGCGCATATCTCGCGACTGGCTTTTGATTACATGCACTCGCAGAATGAGGCGGGCACGGGCTGTCCGATTACGATGACGTTTTCGTGTGTGCCTGCCATTAAAAATCATTTTCCACAAGCTAACGAATGGCTGCCGAAAATACTCAGCGCTGAATACGACCCGGCAAACAAACCGCACACCGAAAAAGCGGGAATCACCATCGGCATGGCAATGACCGAAAAGCAGGGCGGCACCGATGTGCGCGCCAACACCACGCAGGCAAAGCCCGCCAACGGCAAAGCGGGACCGGGCGAGGCTTACGCGATTACCGGGCACAAATGGTTTTGCTCCGCACCCATGTGCGATGCGTTTTTGACATTAGCGCAGACCGAAAACGGATTATCTTGTTTTTTAATGCCGCGCTGGCTGCCTGACGGCACGAAAAATCCGTGGTTCGTGCAGCGGCTGAAAGACAAACTCGGCAACCGCTCCAACGCATCGAGCGAAATCGAAATGGAAAACGCGATTGGCTGGATGGTGGGAGAAGAAGGGCGTGGAGTGCCAACCATTATCGAGATGGTGGCGATGACGCGCTACGACTGCATGATCGGCTCATCGGGATTAATCAGGCGGGGAGTTGCGGAGGCGGTGCATCACTGTACGCACCGCAAAGTGATGGGCGAATATCTGGTGAACCAGCCGCTGATGCAAAATGTATTAGCAGATTTGTGCATTGAATCGGAAGCCGCGTTGGTCCTGAGTTACCGCGCCTCGGTGTGTCTCGAAAACGAAGCTAACGAAGACGACCAACTGTTGCTGCGCCTGCTGCTGCCCATCGGCAAATACTGGATTACGAAGCGCGCTGCGCCCCTGCTCGTGGAAGCGATGGAGTGCCAGGGCGGCAACGGCTACGTGGAGCAGGGTATCATCCCACGCCTTTACCGCGAAGCGCCCGTGAACGCGATTTGGGAAGGCAGCGGCAATGTGCAATGCCTTGATGTGATTCGCGCCATCGGTAAATCGCCTCAATCGCTCGATGTGTATCTCGCGGAACTGGACAGCGCTGCTGGTGCGAATGCAACTTATGATAAATATTGTGCTGATTTAAAAAAGAGCGTTCACTTATTTGGAATCACGCCAAGCCAGGCGCGCAGGTTCACCGAAAACATGGCGCTCGCCATGCAAGCCGCACAGTTGCTGAAATCAGGCAACCCCCTGGTGGCAGATGCCTTTTGCCAATCCCGCCTCACCGCTAATCCGGGATTACTGTTTGGGAATTTGCCTGAGGGAGTGGATTGTAAGGGGGTGATCGGGAGGTTTCAAGTGAATTGAGATGAAGCATGAAGCACAGTTGACTCACTCATTTCCAAATTCTTTTTTTGAATATGTTGAATATTTTAAATTTATCCCGAAAAAAATGTGAAAAACGAACTGGGTTGGGGATATACCATCGGCAAAGTTCATCAAAGTTTGAAAAGCTGTTTACCGATGGTATAAATCACTTGGTTCCTTCAGTAAAAATTATGACTTTGCCCCTTCACTCAAAATAATCATTGACGAAACCAAGATGTTGGTATTTTCAAAACCAAACCAAAGAGATTCAATAATTTTAGATTTACTTTTGAAAAAAAAGAATATTCACCTTGCTTCAATTCATCGCGAAAAGATTGGGATATGGATTCTTAGTGCTGCTAGGCGTGATTCTCGTGATATTTTTTTTATTTAATGTGTTGCCCGTCAATTCAGCGCGTCTCACACTTGGACAGCGGGCGGATGTCGCCTCGGTGGAAGCCATTGAAAAGGAATTGGGGCTGAACCTGCCGATGCACCTGCGGCTGTTAAAATACATTGGCGAGTTGATGCCCTTGTGGATTCATGAAAATTCTGACGAAGCGCGAGAAAGGTATCAATATACTTCATTGGTTGCATTGGGGCAGTCATCGGTGGTTGCCATTAAAGCGCCTTATCTCGGTCGCTCCTATCAGACAAGGCGGTTGGTTTCTGAAATTCTCGCGGAAAAAATTCCACCCACGATTATTCTTGCCTTGACCGCCATGCTCCTTGCGACATTAGTGGGCATTATCATGGGTGTATTCGCGGCAATTCATCACAACCGTTTTTGGGATAATACAATGGTCTCACTTTCCGTACTTGGGATTTCACAACCTTCTTATTTCACAGGAATTATCCTCGCATTGCTGTTCGGCTATTTGTGGCATGATTACACCGGACTGAATCATGTAGGTTCATTGTTTGAATTGAATGATTTCGGAGATGAAGTGGTGGTCTGGAAAAATTTGATTTTACCCGCCATCGCGTTGGGCGTCAGACCGGTGGCGATTATCACACAACTGACGCGCAGTTCCATGCTCGATGTGTTGTCGCAGGATTATATCCGCACGGCAAAAGCGAAAGGTCTGAGTTTCAATCGCGTGCTTCTCAAGCACTCGTTGCGCAACGCGCTGAATCCCGTAGTGACTTCCATTTCAGGCTGGCTCGCGGCATTGCTGGCAGGCGCGTATTTCGTTGAAATCATTTTCGATTTTAAAGGTCTCGGCTATGAAACCGTGAAAGCGTTGCTCAATTTTGATTTGCCGGTG
>JBGTCY010000302.1:0-18779 GCA_041748615.1 Chitinophagales bacterium | reverse complement strand
ATTCAGCCGCAAGAAAAGTATGGTTGCCGTCATCCAGCACCATCATACAATCATCGTTGGTTTGCTCCCGCAAGGCTTTGAAAAAATGTCCGGGCGAAACAACATCTTCTTTTTTGCTGCCGAGCCATTCCGAAAAATACGCTTCGTTGTCTTTTTTCAACTGCGCACCAAACTGCTCATAATTTTTTTGAGGCTGAACATTGCGCTTGCTCAACTCTTCCCAAATCGCTTTCAGCACTTCGGTAGCATCGCCATGAATGGCAACCGTGGTTTTATAATTTTTGTCAAACACCTCCGGGTTGATGTCCACATGAATCAGGTTTTTCGGCTCTTTGATACCAAAACTGCCGGTTGCCAATTCCGAAAAACGACATCCTACCGCCAGCATCGCGTCACAATCGGCAAACGCTTTTTGCGCGGATGGTTTTGCCGAAGGACCGAATCCCACGCAGGTGTACATCGGATGATTCGCGGGAAATGAACTTTTGCCTTGCAGCGTGGTGGAAACGGGCGCGACCAATTTCTCCGCGATGTTCGCGGTGAGCGCTGAGGCATCCACCGCGCCCCAACCCACATAAATGCCCGGATTTTTCGCGGCAACCAAAATGTCCACCGCCTGTTTCACTTTCGCCATATCCACTTTCGGATTCGAAAATGATTTTTTATAAAGCGGCAGTTCCGTCACTTCACCCTGGAACAACTGCAACTCCACCGGCAACTCAATAAAGACCGGTCCCGGCTCCCCCGAAATCGCAAGGTCATACGCCTGATAAATCATGGGAATAATTTCATCATGTGTTTTCGGACGGAAATAACCTTTCACAATCGCGGCAGTCAGTTTCTCCTGGTCTAACTCATGCAGTTGATAATGCCTGCCGCTGTCCCTGCGCGTGCCTCCCGAAATCACCAGCATCGGGATGCCGTCCAAAAACGCCTCACCGATTCCACTCATCGCGTGGGTGGTTCCCGCTGCCGGCACAATCACACACGTGCCGATAGAATCCGAAGTGCGCGACACCGCGTCCGCCATAAACGAAGCGCACCCTTCATGCGTCACCAAAATCGGTTTGATTTGTTCGGATTTATTCAATTCGTCATACAACTCCGTGTTGTGCACCCCCGGAATGCCGAAAGTATTTTTCACGCCAATCTGTTCAAGCGCGAATACCGCGAGGGAAGAGCCGGTCTTTTTCATGGTTTAATTTTTTAGCACATAAAGATAAAGGGAATTCAGGGGATTGACGTTGCATGAGCGGATAGTGTGGCGCGTACTGATTTCGTTCAGGCTGTAATTCGCATTGGTAGCGAAGCTCGTCAGGAGTTTCTGTGTGTTCCCTGTCCCACAATCATCTTTTCCGCCTGCACCCATCAGCGGCTTGCTCAATAATAACAATCAACCACAGCATTTCACTGTGTACGGCACGGAGTTGCACACAGTAAAAAAAAACGGAATTTGCAAAAACATTACCAACCTCCCGACCCGCGACAATCAGACCCCTTTCATATTCCCTGTTTTGTTTAAGTTTGATTAAAGAATTTATCAATGAAATCCCAACAATTCACAGCGATTATTAAAGGTTCACAAAAAGAAGAAACTTATTGATAAACTGGAGGATAGAAATTCAGAACTTGCCATAGAAATTCTCCTGAACGAATCAGCCATATATCAAGTTGGAAAAGAAATCGAATTTATTGATTAGGATATAATTGACCATGAACATATTCAAAAATCAATCGCTCAAATTGAAAAACTGATTGCCATACTGAAAAAGAAAAACGAACTTTATAAAAGAGAAATTTTTCAGAATGAATTAGACATAAAAAAATCAAAGGTGAATAAGCAACAAAAAATCGAAACCACTCAAAGCAAACTCAAAGCTCATATTCAAACATTGAAAGAACGCCTTTCAAAAACCAAGGAAGCAAGCAAGTCAGTGAAAAAGGTAAGAAGGGATATCAGGGTTTTATCTAAAAAAGAAAGGTAAATAAATTATCCCCGTTTAATGTAAGCGTTTGCCACATGATATTCAGTTGTCAGGTAAATCAGTTTGCTTATCCGGTTTTTTAAAATGGCAGACAACCAGACATTGGTATCAAAGACTACGATAACTAATAATTCCTTCCAAATCAATTTAAAATCCTATAAGACATCTCCGTCAACAGCACCGTTTTATCCTGACCGCTGAAATCAACCCCTTTGATTTTTAAATCATACTCTTGCAACAGGTGCATGATTTTCACGGTTTCAGTGGGCGAGTAGTTGCGCTTGACTGCATTCAAATCATCGGCAGCGGGTTTTCTGATTTGTAATTCCGACATCAAATCGTAAGGTGATTTTTTTGTGCTTTGCAGTACAAATGCCTTGCTGAAAAAAAGATACAACATCCCCATCACCATCACCGGCTCATTCGCTTTCGGATTTTTTTCAAAATACTTCGCGATTTTAAAAACTTTTTTGGCATCCCTTAAAGCCAGCGCTTTGATGTATTCAAAAACATTATACTCCTTGCTGATGCCGATGTATTTCTCAATATGCGCGGTTGTGACTGCGACTCCTTTTTCAACATTGAGCGACAACTTCTCCAACTCATTCATGATTTTGGATAAATCATTTCCAAGGTATTCCGCCAGCATGTCCACGACACCAGCGCTCATTTTTAAATTCAGTTCTTTTGCAACGCTGTCAATAAATCCAGGCACCTGGTTTTCATACATTTTTTTTGTTTCCAGCACAGCGCCTTTAGCCGACAACAGCTTATAAATTTTCTTGCGCTTATCCAATGATTTGTATTTGTAACAAATCACGAACACCGTTGATTTCAGCGGATGCTCAAAATAGCTTTCTAGTTTTTCAAAATCCTTAAATACCTGAGCTTCCTTTAAAATCACCACCTGGTAATTAGACATCATCGGGTAGCGCCTCAGCGTATCAAGCATATTCCTGAAATCGGCATCTTTGCCATAAACTATTGTCTGGTTGAAACTTTTCTCGCCCTCGCTGAGCAGATTCTTTTCAATTTCATCGGAAACCAAATCAATGTAATACGGCTCTTCGCCATGCAGCAGATAGAGCGGGTGAAAGATTTTGTTTTTTAAATCTTTGATGATTTGTTTGAATTCAGTCATAAGTGTTCTTGTATTGAAAGTTTTTGAAGTTACCCAAATTTGTGATTTTTACATTCAATGAAAGCGATTTTGTTTCCTGAGTTTAATGACTATTACCAATCGTTGGAAAACGCTCCTGTAATTTTTGATCCTGTCCGAAAAAAAAACGTCAGCGCAACCCCGGAAGAGAAAGTGCGTCAATTTATTTTACAACATATGATTTTCAAAAAAAACTATCCGCGCGCGCTTGTCGCGGTGGAGGCAGCGTTAAAAGTAAACCGGCTTCAAAAGCGCTGCGATTTATTGGCTTACAAAAACAGCATGGCGGCATTGTTGGTGGAATGCAAAGCGCCTTCCGTAAAAATCACCCAAAATGTATTTGAACAGGCAGCCCGTTACAACCTGACTTTACGCGTCCCTTATATTCTGGTCACCAATGGGTTGATTGCCTTGTGCTGCAAAATTGATTTATTAAAAGGCGAGTTTGAATTTTTAGCGGAGATTCCGGATTATG
The DNA here is from genome assembly GCA_041748615.1 of Chitinophagales bacterium. GTDB lineage: Bacteria > Bacteroidota > Bacteroidia > Chitinophagales > CAIOSU01 > JBGTCY01. The sequence goes on along the minus strand of JBGTCY010000302.1, from coordinate 15,160 downwards.
GGGAATTGGTTGAGGTGCTTAGATTTTAGATATTAGAGTTTTTGAAAAACCAAATACAATCGTCATTGCGAGCGAGGAACGAGCGAAGCAATCCCTTTATAGGGGGATTGCTTCGGGAATGGCATTCGCTCAGGACAATCATTCCCTCGCAATGACGCGTGTTTTTTTAGTTTTCAAAGAACTTATTATATTATTCAATTTTGGGAATAGACGCACTTCGGTTTTTATGATGCACCTTTTCATTTTCTTTTAAACAAAAAACCATCGCCTGATATGAAAGCGATGGTTTTGTATTTGTGATTTTAAAAATCGCTCACGGGAAAATTCCCAGCGCCATATAGTCATCGGCTACTTTGTTGATAGCGCTGACAAATGCGGCTGTGCGCAGATCTTTGATGTCTTTATTGCGCTTCCACACTTCGCGGATTTGCTGATAGGCGAATACCATCGTCTCTTCCAATCCTGAATTCACCAAATCAATTTCATCCGCTCCCCTTGAAATAATCGCTTTTTCTTTATTTGAAATACTTTTGCCCGTTTGTCTTTCAACCAATTCAATGATTCCAAGCGAGGAGGTTTCATCAAATCTCTTTTGCATTCTTCCGAATCGAACATGCGATAAGTTTTTCAACCACTCGAAGTAGGATACGGTAACCCCTCCCGCATTCAGGTAAATGTCAGGAATAATCATCACGCCTCGTTTGATTAGTTTTTTTTCAGCATCAGGATTAATCGGACCGTTCGCGCCTTCACCGATGATTTTTGCCCTGATGGAATCCACGTTGCCTTCGTGAATTTGATTTTCCAAAGCCGCAGGTACCAAAATATCACATTCTAATTCCAGCGCGTCATATTTATCTTTCATGTTTTTCGCACCCGGGAAGTTGAGAATTGAGCCGGTTTCCTGGCGGTGCTTCAGCAATTTTGCAATATCCAAACCTTTCGGGTCATGAATAGCGCCTTCCACTTCCGAAACAGCGATAATCAATGCGCCTTCTTCCTGCAAAAATTTTGCGCTGTAGTAACCAACATTCCCGAAACCCTGAAGTACTACCGTTTTTCCATGAAGACCGGGTGTCAGTCCGAGTTCTTTCATGTCATCTTTAATTTTAACTGCTTCTTTTAATCCATACATGATCCCGCGTCCGGTTGCTTCTTTTCTTCCGCGGATACCATTTTGACTGACAGGTTTTCCGGTGACACAGCCATACCCATCAAGGTTCCCGGGATTATAAGACATGTACGTGTCGAGAATCCATGCCATTTCCCTTTCACCGGAACCATAATCCGGAGCCGGCACATCAATTCCGGGTCCGATGAAATTCTTTTTGATTAACTCAACCGTGTATCTTCTTACAATGCGCTGCAACTGTTGCGGGGTAACACTTCTCGGGCTGATTTTGATGCCGCCTTTCGCTCCGCCAAACGGCACATCCACAATCGCACATTTATAAGTCATCAGCGCTGCCAACGCCATTACCTCATCCTGAGTTACCATCGAACTGATACGAATACCGCCTTTGGTCGGCACTCTGTGATGACTATGTTGCGCGCGATACGCTTCAATCACCGCATATTCATTTCCGATTCTGACCGGATATCTCATGCGGTAAACACTGTTGCATGCCCTAATTTGTTCGAGCAAACCCTTGGGCACTTTTGTGTGTGTGGCTGCTTTATTAAAATAATCATTGACTCCCTGAAAAAAGCTGTATTCAGCCTGTGCTTTAACTTTTTTGGATGTTATCATAAAATGTTTTGATTATTTATTTTTTTCTAAAAGTGAAATTTTTCTTTCAAGCAAAATGAGGAAAACAAAAATGAGCACAAGGATAATCGTTAAAACGGAAAGAACTACATGAATTTTACCGGTCGTCCACAGGTTTTGTGATTCAGCGGAAAAAGCCGGAAATATTATTGCCGGTAAAAGAAAAAAAAGCGCTATAAGTTTTTTCATGGTTTCAGGTTTTATCCAATTGTAATTGAAATAATTTACGATAACGTGCCACTAAAGAAGTCATCCACATTCCGAGGATAATAAAACCCAGCACAGCGGAATAAAATACCGGGCGCATCGTGTTGTCAAGGTCATACATATTAAATCCGGGGTTTCCTCCGCTGCCGGGATGGAGCGAATCCACTCCTTTCAAACGCGGGATGATGAAAATAAACACGATGAAAATTACAAAGGCAAACACACTGTAAACGGAAGATACCCTTGCCCGTGTTCTGTCGTCATTTAAGGAACCTCTCAATACAAAGTAAGCAAGATAAATCAGCATGCCTACTGCAGCGCCATTCAGCTTAGGATCATTTACCCAGGGAGCGCCCCATGTGAAATTTGCCCATACCATTCCGGTTAAAATTCCCAGCAAACCGAAAAACAAACCAATAGCAGCCGCTGTAGAAGCGACCAAATCAAAATCTTCATTATTGGTTGCCAGAAAAATGATACTACAGATGAAAGCGAAAAACATCAGAAAAATCATGGTGAACCACATCGGAACGTGAAAAAAAAGATTCCTGATAGACTCGTAAAGTATTTCACGATAGGGAATTACAACACCTTTGGGCAGTTCATTCTTTAAGATGGTGGTACAATTAAAGCCGATACCTTCCTGTTCATCATGGCGTTGCACACTGAAGGCATTTCGTAGAAAAAAAGTACCATCCGTTTCATTATAAATCACCAGATTATAAAAATCTCTTTTGCTGACCGTGCGCAGGTCGGGTGGAATTCCAAATTCAACATTCAGCAAAGTGGAACCGATAACCGTGACATTGCTTGCACAAATCAGGTTGTTCTCATTTTTCAGGAGCACATTCAGCGAGCGGTCATCTTCATCGAAGTGCGTATTGTATCCGGCAACATCAAAGGAAATGGTCGCGCCCCGCGTAACTGACGATGGATTCACGCTCACAATTCCCGGTCCGAGCGGGATGAGCATTCCTGCAATCAGCGCATAGAGTAACAATGGAATGGAGAGAAATTTCCACCAATTTATCTTCAGAAGTCCAATCATGCCGAATCAATCGCGCCAAAGATAGGGAAATAAGATATAAGACAGGGCGACTAATAAAAGATTGAATGCAGCCAAGACAGCCATGTCATTGAGCGCGTTTGAAAAGGAGGAATCAATAAAAAAAGCGCTGCTCGCCAGTTTTTGAATGATGAGAATTAAGGGTAATAATACTGGCAGACTGAGAATCGCCATCAGGGTCGCGTTGTTGTCCGCTTTGGAAGCGATTGAAGATACAAGCGTCAGTACGAAAGAAAATCCCATGCCTCCCAGCGTTACTGCAGACAAAAAAATTGCAAAATTTTTCACCGGGTTGCCGAGCATCACTGAAAAGATTGCAAGCGCAATGAGAGCCAGCAACAACATCAACAACATATTATAAAGCATTTTCGATAAAATAACTGATTGCGGTCGCACCAGCGTATAATAATACAGCAACCGCTCCCTGTTTTCCTGCGTGAAACTTTTCGCAATGGCATTCACTGCGGTAAAAATCATGGTCATCCAAAACAGAATACTCCACCACCGGTGGTTGACCATTTCCAGCGAACGCTCCCCGCTTAAAATGATATAAATGACAAACACGGTTGCGACCACATATAATAAAATGCCGCCAATGGCATAACGCATCCGCCATTCAAGCAGGAGGTCTTTTTTTACCAAAAGCAATATTTCAGATAACATGGGTGAAAGTTAAGGAAGATGGAATGTATTTTGGCATAAACTAAAAAAGCCCTCGAAGCGAGAGCTTTTTTTGATGCTGACCGACTAGGAATCGAACCTAGAGTCTTCAGAGCCAGAATCTGACGTGTTGCCAGTTACACTATCGGTCAATGCGTTGCAAAAATAGCGAAAGAATTTTTATCGGAGAAATTGATTGGATTTCTTTTATCAGAATTCTCAATCTGCTGAAATGTATTGTTTCAACTCCATCAAAAGTTTTGAGTCATTGCGTATCCAAACTGCCGGTTTGCCAAGCGGGGCATCAGATTTAACAAAGCGCTTGCCATCCGTTGTCATTCCTGACCAAAGGTATTGCCAGTCGCCTTCAGGCAAGTATCCGCTCACCTGTTTTTGTTTCTTTTTCAAAACAGGAAAAATAATCAGGTCATCACCCAACATAAATTGCCGGTGTTGTTTTGCAGCGACTGCATCATCCGGGAAATTGAAATACGTGTGTCGTACCATCGGATAGCCCAACGCTGTAACTTCTTTTTGAAGATGTTGTAAATAAGGTTTGAGCGACAGATGAATATTTGCGATTCGGGCGAAAAATGTGTGAGCAGCGTTGTCGCTGTAAAATTGAAAATTGTGTTTGGGCAACAAACCTTCATGCGTTCGCAAAACCGGTGTAAAAGCATTCATTTCTAACCAACGATAAAGCAACTCGCGCGTACGCAGGTAACGTACCGGAAATTTTTTCACGGAGGTGTAGCCGCCAGCATCAGAGTGATTGATTGCGATGCCGGAAAAGCCGGATGTCAGCAATGCTGCCAATGCGGAAGGCAAGCCATCATGTTTTTGCCAGCTCGTCATTTGGTCGCCCGCCCAAAATAAGGAAGCCTCGCGCGTAGAGCCGGTAAAACCTGAGCGGCTGAAAAAAATAATCTCATCTTCCATGCCTGCTTCACGAATGGCTTCCCGGTTGAGCCGCGCCCAGTCAACGGGGTATTGATTGTGATACACGAGCGGTGAGATGCCTGAATATAATTCAGCATCGAGCGGCAGCCACTCAGCAAAATCTGCCATCCACCCCGAAAATCCGTTTCCAATTAAATTTTCGCGGATGACAGATTTAATCCACTCACAAGCAGAAGCGTTGGTGAGGTCAAGTTGATAGGCGTCAAAACCACCGGCAGGAAGCAGATAATCTTCGCCCTGTTTATTTTTTATCAAATAGCCTCTGGATTTCGCGATTTCCGTGAGTGGACCTTCCTCCGCCAGAAACGGATTGATATATCCCAACACGCGAATATTTTTTTCATTCATCGCGGTACAGAAATTTTTCAACCCGGGATAAGAAACAGAATCTGGAATCCAGTTCCAATACAATCGTTGTCCGATTTTTGTATTTCGTCTGCCCACCCAATCCTGAATCCAGACAGCGGAAACCGGGTTGCCGGCATCAAGCGCATCCTGCACAATGGCTTCCACCTTTTCACTGCCGCCCTGCAAACCCAGCCAGGAGCCAAATGCCCATTCGGGCAATTCCGACATGCGCCCGAGATGTGCCGTTAGTTTCTCAGTAATGGCTTTTGGAGTTTTGCCGGAAAACACTACGCCATCCAATACATGGCTGCGGGTAGATAAAGTTGTGTGTGTTTTTTTTCTGAAATCCATTTCAGAATAGGTGGTATTTTCAATCAAAATGCCTTTACCGGAAGAACATAAAAAATAGGGGAGCGGGAAATAAGTAGTGAAACGATTGCCGCCCGCCAATGCAAAATTGGCAAAGAAAGTTATGGGCGCATCGCCTCTGCCGATACCCTGTTCTTCCACCCAAACCGGCACTTTGTGACCTTTCAAATCAACATGGGAATATTGAACGCCACCTCCGAAAACATGTTCATCCTCAGCGGATAAAAAAGTGAGTGAAAGATGATTAAGCAAAGTATCATCTATCCAGAGTTTCCAGCGAAAAAGCGCATCGCTGTCCAATGCGAAAATCAGGTGAAACGAAACAGTGTTATTTTTTGAATGAAGATTCCCTTTCACCGAAACCACATTTTTGGAAGAAGTAATTACAGGTTTTTCCTTCATGCTGAAAACCGTTTTATTTTTCACCCTGAAGCGATAAGCGCCTAATTTTTCTTTCGTTTTGATATTTTGTTTAGCCGCCTGAATCATCTTTTCGTTCAGCAGAAATTGAAAAACAACTTGTTCGTCTTGAAAGATGGTGAGTGTGTCATGATTGATGGAGTGAGAAATTTCACCGGTAAAAACTGGCGCTCCTTTAGTCGTGCAATAAAATGCAAGTACAAAAAGAGTCAAAAAATTAAAGCAATAAAAATTGTAAAATTTCATTTTGGAAAATAGAAGTGTATGAAACAGAAAATTTTAAACAGCATCAAATATATCTGAAGGAAAATTAGCGAACAGCAATTCTAATAAAACATCTTCAGGATGATGAATTAAAACAGACTCTCACGATTGTTTCAAAATCTCCTGCGCCCTTGAGATAGCGCTTGTAATGTTGTCATGAATATTATATTTTCCAAGTAACGTATAAAGCCCGGCTTTCATCAACTCCTCTTTCACTTCCCGGTTTGCTCCAGAGATAATGATAGTTGTACCCTTTTGTTGCAGTTGCCTGCACATTTCTTTCAAACTGTTACAGCCGGTAGCATCAATGAAGGGAACATGGCGCAGTCTCAAAATTAAAATCCGGGGTTGCTGATGCAAGTCCTGGATGATTTCCTGGAATTTACGGGATGCCCCGAAAAATAAAGGACCGTTGATTTCATACAACAGTACATCCTTTGGAATTTCCGGCAATTCCTCTTCAAACAACACATCTCCATTTTCTTCACCGGCAAAAACCATGTTAGTGGCATTTTTTATAGATGTTGCTTCACTCATCCGTTTCATAAAAATAAAACTGGACAATATCATACCGAGTTGAATGGCAAGCACCAAATCAAAAAACACGGTCACTAAAAAAGTAGTGAGCAGCACAAGGACGTCCATCTGATTGCTTTTCAGCATTCCGAAAAAATGTTTCCATTCGCCCATGTGCCAAGCGACTACAACAAGAATACCTGCGAGACAGGCAAGCGGGATGAGTTTGGCAACGGGCGCCAGCAGCAGCATAATCAGCAACAGCACAAGCGCATGAACGATGCCGGCAATGGGTGTTCGCCCGCCATTTTTGATGTTGGTGGCTGTGCGGGCAATCGCACCGGTAGCGGGGATGCCGCCAAACAATCCGGAAAAAATATTGGCGGTTCCCTGAGCAATTAGTTCCATGTTAGAGCGGTGGCGACCGCCCGTCATGCCGTCAGCCACTACTGCCGAAAGCAGCGACTCGATGCCGCCCAGTAACGCAATCGCAATGGCGGGCTGCAACAATGCTTTGATGGTGGCAAAATCAATTTTCGGAATTACAGGCATGGATATGCTGTTCGGTATTTCACCGAACTTGCTGCTGATGGTTTCAACGGGCAAATCAAAAAAATAAACCGCTGCCGTACATGCGATAATCGCTACAATCGAACCCGGAATTTTTGTGGTCAACCTGTAAAAATTCAGCGCGATGATGACGGTCGAAAAAGCGATGATGAATGCCGTCCAATTGATTTCCGAAAGATGTTGCGCGTACACGAGCCACTTGTCAATAAATTCAGCCGGCAGATTGTCAATAGGTAAGCCGAAGAAATCTTTGATTTGCGAAGAAAAAATAATGAGCGCGATACCGCTGGTGAAACCCACAATCAGCGGATAGGGAATAAACTTCAGATAATTACCAAGTCGTGCCAGCCCCATGCCGATAATCAGAAATCCCGCCATGAAAGTGGCTATCGTCAGCCCGCCAACACCATGTTCCTGCACGATGCCGTAAACAATAATGATAAACGCTCCGGTCGGTCCGCCAATTTGCACACGGCTGCCGCCCAATACGGAGATAATCAGCCCTGCCACTACAGCCGTGATTAATCCCTTCTCCGGTGATACGCCCGATGCAATCGCAAAAGCAATTGCAAGCGGCAAAGCCACAATGCCAACAATCACTCCGGCTAAGATATCTTTTGATAATTGTTGCTTTGAAATTCCCGCGCGAAGAAGGGTAAATAGCTTAGGAACAAATTCAGATTCTTTCATTCGTCTAACAGATTTACTTCACCTGTTTCAATATCATACAGTGCACCCTTGATTTTCAGCTTTCCTTCACGGTGCAATTCACCCAGCACTGGTTCAGAATTTTTCAGTAGGGTGACGCCATGATGAATATTCGCTTTCACCGCAAGCTCAAAATAGTTGTTCAGCGTATCGGAAAGCGCGATTTCTTCCGGTTCCGATTTGATGTAATTGATGATGCTTTGGATATGATTGTGCAGCGTGTCATGTTTGTGTTCAATGAAAGCCGCAATGGCTCCGCAATTTTGATGACCTAATACAATCACCAATGGCGTATGCAGATGCTCCACCGCATATTCGATGCTGCCGAGTTCATATTCCCCGATGATGTTCCCTGCGTTGCGAATAACGAAAATATCACCCAACCCCTGGTCGAAAATCAATTCAGGCGGCACCCGCGAGTCCGAGCAACTCACCACCACTGCGAAAGGAGCCTGACCTTTTTTCAATTCTCTCATCCGTTCGAGTGTTTGGTCGGGGTGGATGGGGTGGTGTTCCATAAACCGCATGTTGCCCTGCATCAGCAACTCGAGCGGCTCACCGGTTGGTGGTGAAAGAAGATGAGCGGGACTGTTTACCTGCCTGTTACAGGAAAGAAAAACTGTAACTGCGATAATCAAACTGCTCAGATAAATCTTTACATTCTCTCCCAAAATACAAACGGACTTGCGTTGCAAAGTTATGGGCAGGAGAGGTGGAATTTCTTGATATATGTTAAGGGAAAAGTTGATTTTGGTCAATAAATAATTTTGGGGGAGTACTAAAAATTACCATTAACCCCTTCTCCGAAGGAGAAGGAAAGGATGAGGCAATTCAAAAAGAGCAATTTTTAGAACTGCCCTTTAATGAATGTTTACATTAAAGTATTTTTACTTATTTCAACATCCAAAACTTCAACTCATTTTTCACACCGGAAGGCAATCCGCGGCTATCCGCCTGCAAGCCTTTGTTAATGAGTTTGTAAATATCATTAATCAGCAGCCAGGTGGTTGAGAAATAAGAATGACCGAGGAAGTCGGTATCAATGCCGGAGGCGTCAATGGATTCGATGCCCGGAACTACGGTGAGCGATTCACCGCCTTCTCCGATTCTCGGATTATCATGCAAGGTTTTGGAAAGCAGCAGGGCTTTATCTTTGGAAGAAGCATAAAGTGTGATATTATTCGCGGTGGATTGAATGCGCGGTGCAAGGTCACGGGTGAAAATATCGGTATCAATATCAGGAGCGGCAAGCACCACCTGGTCAAAGAATTTTTTATTTGGAAAATCGCGGGCGATATTAGAAAGCGCGGCTGTAAAAGCGCGGTTGCCCATGCTGTGCGCAATCACATGAATTTTTTCAAAGCCGGATTCATCCGCCACTTGTTTCAGAAACAATTCGAGATGTGGAATCGTCCAGGCACTGCGCTCGCCATCCACAAGGTAACTCAACAAACTTCCCTGCGAGGGCCACGAATACAAAATCGGCACGCCATCATAGCTCAGGTCATACACCAACTGTGCCGATCGAAGCACTGCGTCATCAAACGACACGTTGTAACCATGAATAAAAACCACCGCTTCTTTTTTACCCGGGTTTTCCGTTTTCATACCTCCAAAAAACTTGTCTTGCGAAAGCGAACGCACCTCGCGGATAGTCATGTGCTTTTCCACGTTTTCAGAAAATTCCAGCTTCCACCAGCCCGGTTTTTCAATTTCACCGAGTGCGTGGATTTTAGGAACCGTCACTAAACATTTCCCGTAATGCAAATCGCCATTGCCTTTGCTGTCTGTATAAAAATTGTAAGGACCTGTTGTGCCGGAAGGTTTGCGGTCGGTGGAGTAATAAATCGGGACGATGGAATATTTTTCTTCTTTACCCGAACCTTGCTCTTTTCGGTCAGTTCCCGGGCGGGTGGAGGATTTTACCGCACGCAACCGTTCCCTTAAAATCGCTTGATAAAGACTGTCGCTTTCAGTTTCTGCAATTTGAGTTTCAGCAACTACAGGCTGAGAGGATTTGCAACCTGCCATCAACAAGATTGACAAAAGCAGGATACATAATTGAAAGAAACGCATATCAGAGGAAATTTTCGAAGCCTAAATTAAATGAAATCGAAAGGAAAGATGAAAGGAAATTAAAATTCCACAATTGAATTTACTGCTATACTCGTTTTACAGGGCACTCGCATCTAATTATAAAGTATTGATTTACTGGGATATTTCAATTTGTTAAAAAGGATAAACTGAGGACATTCGAAATTATAGACCTTTGATTTCACTGCATCACCCATCATTATTTCATTTTAGATGCGATTGCCTTGACTCGTTTTACTTTTTCATTCCTTATTTAAACCTTAATAACACTGGATTTCTCCCTTTCTTAACCATATTATCCAAAATAATGGAATAAGGTTGGTTAAATGGGATGGCTATGGTTACTAGGGTTGAATGAAAACAAATAAGTTTTTCAAATCTTTTGGAGTTAAAGCAAAATGGATGCTTTAAATTCATAAACCGAAAATGACGGTGAAATAGATATATAAATTTCAGAAATTTTTACTGGTATTGGGAATAAAAAAAGCCTCCATGATGAAGGAGGCTTTAAGGAAGTAGTCCCGCGCGGAATCGAACCGCGATGTCAGGCTTCGGAAACCTGCGTACTATCCATTGTACTACGGGACCATTTTTTAAGGCTGTAAAGTTAACAGCCTGACCGGTAAGTTTTGACTTATTTCCCAATCATAAAAAATGATTCGGTTTTAAACTGATGTGCTTAAATTTGAAAATCTTTCATTAAATAAAATACATAAATAATATGAAAATCTGCTTGTTCGCATTTTCTCTTTTGTTTTTCCTCGTTTCCTGCAATGAAAATGGTGGTAGTTCGGCAAGCGAAGCGAAGGCACAGTCCTTGCAATTAAAACTGAAAATCAATGATTTTTCCAACGATTTCGTAAAACTTATCGGGTTTTATGGCGATCAGAATTTTGCATTTGACTCTGTCATGGCTGACGCTAAAGGAAATGTTTTATTTAAAAGAGATACGCCAATTTTTGAAGGGATGTATTTTATTGTTTTTCCCGACCAGTCATTCGCGCAAATGATGTTGAATAAACAACAACAATTCACCTTAGAATTTTCGAAAGCCGATATCGTCAATACGATGATTGTGAAAGGTTCGACTGAAAATGAATTGCTCTACAAGAATCTGAAATTCGAATCGGATATTTCTAAAAAATTTGAAGCGATTCAAAAACAATTGGACGCGGCTACCAAAGGAACTCCTGAATATGAAGCAGCGGAAAAGGAACAAACAAAATTGGTGGAAGAACGCAAAGCGCATATTCAATGGTTTGCCGAAAATCACCCGAATGCCTTTTTCACCAAATTTAAAATTGCCGGACAAAATCCGGATTTACGCAATCCAAAACGCTCTGACGGAACGATTGATGAAGAATTACAAGTCTATCATTACAGAAATGATTTTTGGACCGGTGTGGATTTCGCGGATGTGCGTTTGCTGCGCACACCTGTCTATTTCAACAAGCTGAAAAGATACATGAAGGAACTGACCCCGCAAGTTGCAGATTCGCTGATAAAATACGCTACCATTGTTACGGAAAAATCAAAAGCCGACAAAGAAATTTTCAAATTCACCGCCAATTGGATTGCGCTGAATTACAGGAATACCAAAATCATGGGTTTGGAAGCGGTGTATGTGCACATGGTGGACCGTTACTGGACGGAAAACCAGGCATGGTGGTCCAACAAAGAAGAAATTGACGGATTGCGCAGGGAAGTGGATTACATGAAACCCAGCCTCATTGGTCAACCCGGTCAGGATATTCGCGCGAAAAACGAACGGGATGAATACATCTCGCTCTACGACCTCAAAGCTCCGATTATCGTGCTGTTTATTTTTTCTTACGAATGTGACAACTGCAAAAAAGAAACCCCAAAGTTGGTGAAAGTCTATCATGAATGGAAAAACAGGGGCGTGGATGTTTTCACACTGAGTATTGATGCTGACAAGGAAGAGTGGAAACAATATCTTAAAAAAAACAACATGACTTTTCACAATGTGTTTGACTTCGACCGCGAGAGCCGCTATCACCGGAAATATCATATTGACGTCACGCCTGAAATATACGTGCTCAATAAAGACCGTAAAATCATCGCGAGTAATATTGATTCTGACCAGCTCCCTAAAATTTTTGAAAGAGAATTGGGACTTTAAAACAGTATTCAAGATTCCGGGCTTCAAGCATTTATTCTAAACTTGCCGGACGAAACCAAACCGCTTTTAGCCTAAAAATGCACTATTACAGTACCAACAATCCCGCTCATCATGTTTCTCTGCGTGATGCCGTTTTGAAAGGACTTGCCGGTGACGGTGGCTTATACATGCCGGAAAAAATCCCGGAATTGCCCGAAAGTTTTTTTCAATCGTTGCATCAATTATCTCAGGATGAAATCGCTTTCCAAGTAGCTGAGGCTTTTTTTTCCGAAGATATTCCCAATGAAATCTTATACCGTATTGTCAGTGAAACCGTGAACTTTCCACTACCGGTGATAGAAGTTTCCCCTCATCTTTATTCATTAGAACTTTATCACGGACCAACGCTGGCATTTAAAGACGTGGGCGCACGTTTCATGGCGCGGATGCTTGCGCATTTCAATGAAAAAACGGAACAAGCAATCACTGTCCTCGTGGCTACTTCGGGTGATACGGGCAGCGCGGTTGCCAATGGATTTCTGAATGTAAAAGGCATTCGGGTAGTCATCCTCTATCCTTCTGGCAAAGTGAGCAATATCCAGGAAAAGCAATTAACTACGCTCGGAAATAATATCACCGCGCTGGAAGTGGAAGGAAATTTTGATGATTGCCAGCGTCTTGTCAAACAGGCGTTTTCTGATAAAGCGCTGAACAAACAACTCACCCTTACTTCCGCGAATTCCATCAACATCGCGCGGCTCATTCCTCAATCATTTTATTATTTCATTGCTTACGCGCAACTGAATCTAACTGATAAACCCGTTGTGTTTTGCGTACCCAGCGGAAATTTCGGCAACCTCACTGCGGGACTCGTTGCAAAACGGATGGGACTTCCCATTCATCATTTTGTAGCGGCTACAAACGCCAATGATGTGGTTCCTCAATATTTATCAGGCGGAGTATTTTCACCCCGCCCTTCCGTTTCCACCATTTCCAACGCGATGGATGTCGGCAACCCGAGCAATTTTGTGCGGATGCTGGAACTCTATCAGCAGGATATTGATGCGATGCGAAAAGATATCACCGCCCTGAGTTTTTCAGATGCAGCAACAAAAGAAACCATCAAAACAGTGTATGCTCAATATCATTACCTGCTCGACCCGCATGGCGCAGTCGGCTACGCGGCATTGAAACAATATCTTGAAAAACATGACGCGCTTGGCATTTTCTTAGAGACCGCGCATCCTGCCAAGTTTTTAGATGTGGTGGAAAGTGTGATTGGGGAAAAAGTGGAACTCCCGCTAAGACTGGCGTCTTGCCTGGAAAAAGAAAAGTCTTCCATTAAAATAAAAAATGAATACTACGGCTTGAAATCCTTTTTATTGGATGTGTAGGTCGGGATAAAAATTTTATTTTCCAGAAAGTTGAAAATGTGGCTATTTTGATATAAGTTTCGGAAAAATATTTTATGAGAAAAGTTGTCGGCTTGCTCCTCCTCTTTTCACTCTTGACATTCGGAAAGGCGTTCAGCCAGGAAGATGAAGAATTTGAATATACTTTCAGAATTCAGGTAGCCGCTTCAAAAACCACTCTTTCGACCAACTCAAAACTCTATCAGGATTTGCCCAATGTGGAAGCCATCAAACTTCCCGGCAGCGAAGTGTTCCGGTATTTTGTCGGCAAATATGAAACATTTCACAGAGCGAAAGATGCTTTAGAAACCGTGAAAACGAAAGGGTATAAGGATGCTTATGTCATTTGCATTAACAAAGGGAGGCTGCTGTCCGCGGACCAGGCAATCAGCGAAATTTACGGGGATGATTAGCAGATTTTTTTAGGGCAGTTATAAAAATTACCATCCCTTTCTTCTCCAAAGGAGAAGGAAGGGATGAGGCAATTAAAAAGAGCAATTTATAGAATTGCCCTTTACAAAAAACACTTTCCTTCACCGCGATAGGTGGGAACTTCATCTATAATTTTTCCTTCAGAAACATACAGCAACGAATTAAACCGTTCACACAATTCACCCGCTTTGGCATGCCGAAAAAAAACCGGGTCGCCCAGATTCAGTTTTTCATTGCTTTTGTTGAGGATGGGAGTTTGCACTTCACCGGTTCCTTCTTGTTGTAAAAGGTGAATTCCTTCCGGCAAGTAAGGCACCGGCTGTTTATCAATTCCGATTGCGCCCGAAGCGATGTAGCCCCCACCCTGACAGGTGTAAATTTCATTTGAAGGATGGCGCACAATTTCTATGGCAAATGCCGCTGCGGGTTGATGTTTGAAATTAGAATAATTATCAAACAAGGCTGAAGCAAACAACCCGGAACCAACCGTCACTTCTGTTACGCTGTCTTCCTGCGTTGTCCATTCGAGACTGCCCGTGCCGCCTCCGTTCACAAATCGGAGTTCTGCGCCATCAGCTTTTAATGCCGCCACGATTTCCCCTCTTCGTTCCGCGATTTCTTTCGCGGATTTATTTTTCAGCAAGCGCACCATCATGTTTTGCAGCAGTTTGCCTTTCAGCTTGTCGCCAACACCCGCGATGGCAGCTTCATAACCCATCACACCTTCCAATTTTATAAAAGGAGATTCTTTAATTACACGATGCAATTCAATCGCAAGTTTTTTACTGTTGATACTTGAGCGCCACACTCCGAAACGAATCCCCGGAAAAACCGAAGTCATATCAATGTCTATGCAAACTGGAATTATTACATTACCCTTTTTACCGATTTCATTCACATGATGGATGTGCTCCTTCAGGTCAACCATCAATGTGATTCTTTTTCCCTTTTTGATTTCCGCACAAATCGCCTCTATTTGTTGCGGATGCCAAATCGGGTAACCCAATAAAATATCATCAAATCCCTTTTCACTCAGCCATACCGCTTCATCTCCTGCATAACACATGACTCCCTGATAGGGATGTCCGGCATTCAACGCTCTTTTGATTAAATCCAAACACCTTATTGATTTTGATGCAACGCGGATATATTTATCTTTCGCCCTGCCGGAAATCTGCCTGATATTTTCATCAAACAAATCAAGGTCAACATAAGCAAACGGCATCCGCCTGCCGGAAAAAACT
>JBGTCY010000301.1:0-11222 GCA_041748615.1 Chitinophagales bacterium | reverse complement strand
CCAATTCAAATACTATTTCGACAGACCAAAAAATATAAGCTGGTATCCAATGGTAACACTCACCGCCAACTTATGTAAACTGAATGAACCCTTGAATGAACAAGATTTGATTAACGATGATAAGATTTTTTATCATTTCTTTTATATGAGCCTTGGCGCAGGAATTGAAAAAGGAGTTTCAAAAGTGGTGACCTTGTATGCTGAGCCGGCAATTAGAATTCCGTCCGAACCGGGATGGTCATATATTACTTATTACAGTTCACTGAGATTATCTTTAGGAATAAGATTTAAAATGTGAAATGAAGGAGTAAAATTTTCTCCATTCGAGTAGCCCGCCCTGCCACCTGCCAGTAACGGGGAGAGGCTCTCACACCATCCCGATGAATCGGGTTCATTAAGCATAACATGACCGCTCTTTAGCCCGTTAGAATGTATTCCTATGGGCTTTACATTAATCATGACTTTGAGATACTTTAATTTACCGGAAATTCCACGCTGATAATGGTGCCCGATGGTTGATTATCTCGAATATCAATCGTGCCGCCATGTAAATCCACCACTTTTTTCACAATGAATAAACCAAGTCCGGTTCCTTTTGAACTGCGTGTTTCTTCGTTACCGATGCGATAGAATTTTTTAAAAACTTTTTCCCGCTCAATCTTTGGAATTCCGACTCCGTTGTCTTTTACATCAAAATGAATCACACCGTTTTCCCTGTGAAGATGAACTTCCACATTACCTTTCTCGAGTGAATATTTCACCGCGTTTTCTACCAGGTTGAGCACTAACGATGTAAAAGCGGTTTTATCAGTTTCCAATTCAAGATTCGCTTCAACATGAGGTTGAATATTGACCTTATCCTTGTTGAGTAACTGTACTTTTTGAAGCAGGGATTCTGTTAGCACGGAAATATTTTCAGTTTCCTTGTGCAACATGAATGTTTCTGTTTCCATCTGTGCGGCATATAGAATATTATCTACTAAGTTGGTAAGGCGGTCAACGTCTTCAAGCGAATTATCCGCCAGCCTCCGGTATTTTTCTTCGATGGCGGAACGCTTAATTAAAGTTTGGATGGATAATTTAAGCGATGCAAGCGGAGACTTTAACTCATGAGTAATGGAAAGTAAAAAATTATTTTGCCGCCTTGCGAGTTCCACTTCTTTGTTAAATGTTTTGCGCAGCCTGTAAGAGCCGAAACTGAGTAAGATTAAAAACACTAATCCTTCTCCAACAATCATCCACTTTTGCCGGTCATACCTTCCCCTGATTTCCGCGTACCCGGATGTTGTAAAATATTCAATCGAATCATCCGGCAGGTTTTTTAACTGATTGTATTGATAATTTTCCAACCGCGTACGCTCTTCATAAGCGGTTTTGTTTTTACTTAACAACAAATAAGACCACCAAGAGAATGAAGCAAAGACATAAATCACCAGCAAATAAAAAAGGAGTAGCAAGCGCGACTTCATGATTGAAAATTAGCTTGTGGAGTTGATTTGAAAAAGTGCGGCTTTTTGTAGCAATAATCAGTAACTCGTTTTATCTGAAAACTTGGTTTTCGTTCAATTTATCAGTTGATTTATTTTCGATGTTTTTTCAAAAATATTCATTTTTTTTGCACTTCTTTAGATGGCGGATGAGCAAAAAGATAAGCAATCACACATTGTCTGAATCTCATAAAAATTGCCTCCTCGAATAGGCTTTTAATTTTCCAAAAAAAGACTGAACTTCAACCCCGATGCATCGCATAGAACCATATTATAACTGGCGTGAATTGTATGTCGCTTCTGAAGATGAACGCTCTCCATTTTTCGGCAGGGAAAACAGCGAGTTTCAGTTTACCAATCAAATCTACAATTACCTGATTCACCCGCAATGGGATGATATCGGCTCCAATACGCTTTATATCAAAGTGCTTTTCGCGGATTATGATTTGCAGTTTGCAATCATTGAATTGATGGGCGAGTGGAATGACTGCATCAACAATGACATCATGTATGTCAAGCGTAATTTGATTGACAACATGCTGAAAAACGGTATCACTAAATTCATTCTCATTGGCGAAAACGTATTGAATTTTCACGCGTCAGATGACAGTTATTATGAGGAATGGTATGAGGATGTGAAAGATGAAGGCGGTTGGATTGCCGCAATCAATTTCAGGGAACATGTAATCCATGAAATGCGCGGTTCAAGATTGCATTATTATGTCAGTTTCGGTCATTCGCTCAACGCGCTGCTGTGGCGAAAGCTGCAACCGCCCGCTTTGCTTGACGTGGTAGATGAAATGATTTTAAAAGCGCTCAAATGATGCAGGAAGTTCTACCGGATTTTTATTTTAATACTTTTCAATCCCGGTTTTTGACGAAATCCCAATTAGGTATTTTTTTACTGATTGCATTTTTTTCTCTTCAAACTCATGCACAGGTGTATGATTACGACCGGATTTTCAAAACAGGAAATACCCGCCAGGATGATGGAAGAAAAACAAAAAAATCACTGCCTTCAGATTACCCGACTTTCCTAATGGTTAAGGTAGGCGCTGCCGTGCCTTTCGGAAGCTACGCCTCTGTGAACCCGCAAAATTTAAATGCTTCGTTTGCCAATATTGGTGTTGACCTGAATGCCAACGCAGCATTTTCGCTGTATGAATTTCTTTACTCCTACTCTACTTTCGGCTTTGTAAAAAGCCCAGCCCGCATGGGTGAATTGACAGAACTTTATCGAACATCTTTTGCCGCAAACGGGCTTGAATTAAGGGAGTTTGATTACAACGGTTATAATCATTTGTATCTGCTCACCGGAGTGATGTTGACCGGCAGAATCAATAAAATAGCAGTGGATGTGCGGGCGCAGGCGGGAGCTTCCTTTGGCGCGGATACCGAACAATCAGCGCGTGTAGCGGATGGTACGATTCAATACTTGGTGCGCAGCGAACGCGCCACTGCCGTTTCGTTTATGCCTTCGGCAGGCATTTCAGTGCGCTTCAACCCGAAAGCGGGTATTTATGCTTCCATCAATGCCGACTACCGACATGCCAACTACCGCTACCAAGCTGTCGGAACGTTTATCAATAATGTGTTTATTGGAAGCAATGACTACACTGTTCGGATGCAAATTGTCACGATTGGCGGTGGCGTGGGTTTCAAGTTTTAGCTGTTTCCATTTTATCTGTATTTTCTTCTTTGGCAGTTTCACTTTCCGCTCTCCACTTCTTCACTTCCACTTGTTCTTTAATCATATCTATCGCGCTGATAAAAATATCTTTGGTGACTTTATTGAGTGCGCGGTCTTCTTCCTGTAATAACATCGCATCAATAATGATGTTCGTCACTTCTTCAATCACTTTATTATTGTGGTCAGATGCCAGGTCGCGCACCATGCCGTTCACCACATTAAACGTGATGTCACTCACGGAGCCTTTCAAAGCAACACTAATCGGCTTGCCCACCACAGGCAGCATGGCGATATTTTTTACTTCGCTGTTTTGACTTACCGCTTCATGAATCACACCCTCTACATATTGTTTGATGTCGTCTTTGTATAGTTCGTAATTATGTTCCGTCACCCGTTTGATACGGTGGGAAAGCCATTGCGTGAGAATGTCCTGATGCGGCTTTATCACTTCAGCAATCATTTTGGTGGTCACTGGACTGTCTTTTCTGATTTCTCTTTGAACACCGTTAAGCACATTGATGACAACCCTATCTGTCACTTCTTCAACAAAAATCCGGTAGAATTTGTAAGCTTCCTTGTAAATATACATTTCAGTAATATTAATGACGCCCATTTTATGTAAACGAATGGTCATCGAAACAATTCTCAGCACTCTGAGCCAACGAAACGAACCGAGTGGGATGCACCCGAATAAATCATACCAGTGATAAAACGGGTAGAAAAACCATTGACCGTAAGTTTTTCTTTTTGCAGCAAGCATCCATCTGATAAAAAATTCAGTGAGAAAGATACTGACGAACACAATATCATAGGCGAGGAAATTTGGATGCACCTCCTCGCTGTAATATTCATAAAACGGCTGTGAAATTTTCGCAATAAAATTCCTGAAAAACTCAAAGCCGAAGTGCCAGTCAAACACGATAAAAGCTAAGTTGATAATCACCAGAATGACCATCAGGATATCCACGATGAATCCGACTATTTCCTGTCTTTCTTTGTCAGATGACCAGTTGATTTTACGCGCCATGATTTAAATTTTTGCAATAAAAAAGATACCGAAAATAAACAGTATTTGTTGATGTGATTTAATAATGAAACTATTATCAATTTTTTGAGAAGAGAATGTGAAAAAATATATTCACTTAAAATCTATTCAAAACGGATTGCCTTCACCGGTGTAATTCGTCCGGCAAGATAGGAAGGCATCAGTAATGCCAGCATACTCAAAATGAATGTTCCGATATTCAATAAAATTAACATGGAGACACTGATTTCAACAGGAGCAACGGAGACATAATACGATTCTTCCGGCAATTGAATAAGTTGAAAATGTTTTTGCAAAAGACAAAGACCGATTCCGAAAATATTTCCAAATAACAATCCGAACGAGAGGATGTAAGCGGCTTTGTATAAAAATATTTTGCGGATGGAGCCATTGTCCGCGCCCAACGCCTTTAAAATTCCAATCATATTGGTGCGTTCAAGAATAAGAATAAGCAGGCAGGTAATCATGTTGATAGCGGCTACTAACGTCATTAAAAACAAAATGATGATTTCATTGATGTTCTGCAATTCCAACCAGTCGAAAATATTGGGATAAATTTCCTTGATGGTTTGCGCGATAAAATCATGGCTCAGATGATTGTAATAAATATCTTCAGCGGTGCGGTCCATTTTTTTCACATCATGCAAAAACACCTCAAAGCCGCTGACCAACTCCTCATCCCAGTCATTGAGCTTTTGAATGTGACGAATATCGCACAAGGCATAATATTTATCATATTCTTCCAAACCGGAATTATAAATACCCGAAACGGTCAGTCGCCTCACCCGTGGCGGATTCTGGATGAAATAGACATTCACCTGCGCACCGGTATCAAGATTCAGCCGCTGGGCGGTTTGTGATGAAATCAAAATGCCGCGAGACAACGCGGTGTCAGCGGAATTAATCACTTCGCCTTTCACTAAATAATTCCGGAAAAAATTCCAGTCGAAATCTTTCCCCGCGCCTTTCAGAATGATTCCTTCAATCTGGTCTGCCGTTTTAATAATGCCCGCCTTGTTAGCAAACACCTGGATGTGACGAACATTTTCTAATTCATTTAAGGAAGGATAAAAAGGCTGAGAGATGGAAACAGGATTATCATCAAAGGATTTCCCGAACCCATATTGCGTGATGTGAATGTGTCCCCAAAATCCATAGACCTTTGAACTGATTTCTTTTTGAAAACCATTGACCAGCGAGGTGGCGACAATCATCACGGAGAGACTCAGCGCTACAGCGGCAATCGCAATGGAAACAATGTAACGCGAAAAGGATTTTGGCGCGTTGAATAATATTTTTCCCGCAATGAACCGTTCGATAGACACGGCAGGAAAGTTAAATGTTTATTCAGTTTTTAGAAGAACCGGTTTTGATTCATTGAGCTGATTTCTTTGAATAGATATTCGGATGAAATGAAATTCATTTCAAATAATGATGACAATCTCCTTCATTGCATATATTTGAATAACTTTTGAAAAACAAGATTCAATAAGGGTTTGAAAAATATTTATCTTTTTAATCAAAAAAAATAAAAAACCCATGCTAAAGCGGATTCAAAGTTTTGAAGAATACCGGACAGAATATGAGAAAAGCGTAAGCAACCCGGAATTTTTTTGGGAAGAAATTGCCGGGCATTTTCAGTGGAAAAAAAAGTGGGACAAAGCACTCGAATGGAATTTCACCGAACCCAGCGTGAAATGGTTTTTAAACGGAAAGTTAAATATTACCGAAAACTGCTTAGACCGTCATCTTGAATCAAGTGGCGAAAAAACTGCAATTATCTGGGAACCGAATAATCCTGATGAAGAAGTGCAACGCCTGACATACAGAGAACTGCATGACAGCGTTTGCCGATTTGCCAATGTGCTTAAAAATAATGGCGTGAAGAAAGGCGACAGGGTGTGTATCTATCTGCCGATGGTGCCTGAATTAGCAATTGCTGTGCTGGCTTGTGCGCGTATTGGCGCTATTCACTCGGTGGTGTTTGCCGGCTTTTCCGCCCGCTCGCTTTCCGACAGAATGAATGATGCCGCCTCTACGCATGTGCTTACCGCTGACGGAGGTTTTCGCGGAGCAAAAACAATCGAACTGAAAGGTATTGTGGATGAGGCATTGCTTTCCTGCGATACGGTTTCCAAAGTCATTGTTCTTGAACGCACCGGGCAAAAAATCAACTGGACGGAGGGGCGCGATGTGTGGTGGCATGAGGAACTTGCGAAAGTAAATAACGATTGCCCTGCTGAAGAAATGGATTCCGAAGACACGCTGTTCATCCTCTACACTTCCGGCTCTACCGGCAAACCCAAAGGCATTCAACACTCCACTGCAGGATACATGATTTACACGGCATACACTTTTTTGAATGTGTTTCAGTACGCGGAGAATGATATTCATTGGTGCACCGCTGACATCGGATGGATTACAGGACATTCCTATATCATTTACGGACCCTTGCTGAATGGCGCGACCACGCTGATGTTTGAAGGCATTCCTACCTTTCCCGATGCCGGTCGTTTCTGGCAGGTTGTGGACAAACATCAGGTCAATATTTTTTACACCGCGCCTACCGCCATCCGCTCGCTGATGTCTTATGACCTTGATAATGTAACGCGGCATAATCTGAGTTCATTGAAAGTTCTGGGCACAGTAGGCGAGCCGATTAATGAAGAAGCCTGGGAATGGTATCATGAATATGTGGGCAAGGAACGCTGTCCGGTCGTGGACACCTGGTGGCAAACGGAAACGGGCGGCATCTTGATTTCTCCGCTGGCGGGAATTACAAAATTGAAACCGTCATTTGCCACGCTGCCCTTGCCGGGCGTGCAGCCCTGCATCATGGATGAAGCGGGCAATGAGTTGGAAGGCAACAATGTGGAAGGAAGACTGTGTCTGAAATTTCCCTGGCCCTCTATTGCTCGTTCGATTTGGGGCGCTCATCAGCGGTTTCACGACACGTATTTTTCTACCTTCAAAGAAAAATATTTCACCGGTGACGGATGCAGGCGCGATGAGGAAGGCAACTATCGCATCACCGGGCGCGTGGATGATATTATCATTGTTTCAGGACACAACCTTGGCACTGCTGAAATTGAAGATGCCATTGACGAACATGAAGCCGTAATTGAAACGGCTGTGGTCGGTTTTCCGCATGACATCAAAGGACATGGCGTGTATGCTTTCGTCATTCCGGCAGGACATATTGACGACCATGCGCAACTCCGCGCTGAAATTATCGCCTCAGTCGCCAAAACAATCGGGCCGATTGCCAAGCCCGACAAAATTCAGTTTGTGAAAGGCTTGCCAAAAACCCGCTCCGGCAAAATCATGCGCAGAATTCTCCGCAAAATAGCGGAAGGCGACACCTCAAACTTAGGTGATACCTCTACCCTGCTTGACCCTAGTGTCGTGGAGGAGATTAAGGAAGGAGTGGTTTAGGGAATAACTTTCTTTTTGAGCAAAATAGTTTACATTTTGACGAATTTACCGAAATGAGTTTTCTGTGTATGAGTTGAAGGTCGCACCCAATAAACTTTTTTTTCAAAAATTGAACACAACAACGATGGCTTGTTGATGTTTTGCTTTTTCAAATACTTTTTATCTGAATTCTTTCAAGCTAAAAGTCAGTGCTGATGCCCTGATTGAAATTCGCGATTTGAATGCGTCTGATTTTCCTTTTCGGTTAAGGTTTTCTTCACAGAACCGCATTTCAGCATCTTATCCCCGAAATAAGGATTGCGGATTTCTTCAAACTCACTCAGCCAGAATGCGCCTCTGTTATCGTCCACCATCGGGCAGAAGTCAACAAATACTACTTCCTTGTGAATGCCGAAAAGTTCTATGGCTTCAATGAGGGCGTTGGAGATGGTTTCAAAATGCTTTCGCTGTTCTTCTATGTTGGTTTCTTTTATTATTAAAGCAGTTGCATCGTTGATGGATTTTTCAAGATTTATCCATTCTTGAGGGGCAGTAGGTGAATTTGGGGCAGGGGTGAACCCTGCCCGTACGAGAAGATGGAATTGGAGGGCGGCAGCTTTTGCTTGAGCGGCATCGGATGCTACGAGCGCATTTTTTATTTCAAAATATTTTTCAGTTAATGTGGTGAGGTAGTGTTGAAATTCTTCGGATACAGGAATGCGTTTACTCACAGGTCTGTTCATCATGCTGTAATTTCCGCTAAGTTGCGCGGCAGCGTCAATGGCGAATACTCCATTTGTCACAATTTCTTCGCCTTCCTGTAACCCGCTTTCTACTATGTAATAATCACCTGTACGCGCACCCAATACAATTTCACGCATCTCAAACGCTGGGTATTCGCTGTCTGGCACTTTAATATATACGACTGAACGGGGACCGGTCCATAATACTGCGGTTTTGGGGATTAACAGGGATTTGTCTTTGGTGGCAGGTGTGTGGGCAGGGGTGAACCCTGCCCCTACGGTGGCGTTGACGAACATTTCGGGTTTCAATGCCATACCGGGGTTGGCGGTTTCTGCCCGAACCGATGCCGTCCGCGTCTGCGGGTTAATCAGCGGGTCAACAAATGTGATTGCGGATGTGAATGTCTTGCCTGGAATAGATGCTACGGTGAATGAAATTTTATCACCTTTCTTTACCCATGCCAAATCACTTTCATACGCATCTAATAATATCCAAACAGTACTGAGGTCGGCAATTTCAAAAAGAACGGTTCCCCTGTTTACATAATCGCCTAAAGAGATATTCCTGGTTAAGACAATGCCCGGAATTTCTGAATAGACGTCTAATTCGGTTACTGTTTCTCCTTTGGTTTCAATTGCGTCAATTTGCTTTTCGGTGATTTTCCATAATCGCAGTTTCTCTCTTACGGCATTATAAAGAGCCGGATTGATGTGTTTGGTTTTGGCAGCTTCTAATAATTCCTTTTGTGCCGTGACCAATTCGGGTGAATAAATGGTTGCTAATTTTTCTCCCTTTCTCACGCCTTGCCCCGTGAAGTCAACGAATAGTTTTTCTATACGTCCTGAAAAGTTAGCTGTGAGTACCGCAAGTTTCTGTTCGTTTACTGCAATTTTACCAGTCAGGGAGACTTCGTGTTCTGGCGCAACAAAACTCACTTTTGTTGTCTGCACATTTGCCAATGCCACTGCTTCGGGAGACATGGTGTGGATGAAAGGACTGACATGTTCGCTTTCATCCTTAGCTGTCAATGGAATTAAATCCATTCCGCAAATGGGACATTTGCCGGGTTCGCCTTGTCTGATTTGGGGGTGCATGGAGCAGGTCCAGATTGACACGGAAGTTTCAGCCGGAGTAATCTTTTCTTTTTTCTCTCCTTTGAAAATGAGCCATCCTAAAAAGATACCTGTAATCATCACAAGGATGAGATGCAAGAGCCAGTTTGTAAATATTTTTTTCATTGCTTATTTTTTTATTTCTGTTGTGAAGAACATTTTCTGTTTTGTAAGAACAACTTACCTGCCCATTAGTCTCTCCAACATCGCAACCGCTACATTCTGGTCAACGATAGCATCTAATAATCTCAGTCTGTAATCCAACATTTGCCTTTGCATCCGCAACAATTCTTCAAAGTCATTTCCGGCAGTAGTGTATTGCACCATAAGGATATTGAGCGCCTGTTGAGCCAGTTGCTGCAAATCATTAAATAACTGAATTCTTCGTTCCGCATCTCTGAAATCTTTCAAAGCATCTTCATAACTCACTAATAATTCATTGCCTGCATCCTGCTTTTGTACTGTTACCGAATGGTGCAGAAATTCCGCTTCACGCACGGAGGAAGTGTATTTTTTCCGCCATAGGGGAATGGTTACCGTTGCCATCGGCATCCACATGTTATTGCCCATTGCATCGGTTTCATGTCCTGAACCCGCTCTTGGTCTGAAGATGTCGTATTGCAAACCCAAGCCAATCATCGGAAATCCCATCCTGCGGTTCATCTTTTCATGGGCAAGATGTGAAGCCTCTTCCATCGCAAACATTTTCAGCATGGGATTATTTTGAAGGATGCTATCTGGAATTTCTGATAGAGAAACAGGCAGGTCGTTGGGCAACAAAGTATCAGGCACAATAACCTTTTCATCTAATGTGCGGTTGAGCAACTTATTGAATTGAGCAATGAGCGGCTTGCGGCTGTCTTTTAATAACTCAAGACGATTTCTCAATTCTAAAATTTCCATTTGAATGCGCAGCACGTCCACCATGCCGGGTTCAGCGCTCATGCCGCTCATGTCTTGCATGGAAGAAGGGGTGGTTGTTTTTTTAGCTGATGTTGATGTGCCGCTCATGCCTTCCATTTCTTGCATATTATTGCTGGGGTAACCGCGAGGGTTACCCGTACTTTGAGTGGGATTTCCGCGAGGGTTACCCGTACTGCCGCTGCTGAAGCGTGAAAGCGCTATTTGTTCAAGTGTTTGCAGGATTTGTAAATTATCTTCTGTGATTTGTATTTCCTTTTCTAAAAGATAGAGCGAATAATAAGTCGCTTTCACTTCATAGAAAATCATGGTTCGCTGTTCATTAAATGTTTCAAATTTTGCTTTTGCCATCCATGTAGCTTCGTCTTTAGCAGCGCTTAATGTTCCTACCCAGGGAAACATCTGCATAAGAGATATGGATAAAATCTGGTCGCCCATGTAGCGTTCCATTGGCTTCACGAACCAGCCGAATGATAATTGCGGGTCGGGTAAAGCGCCTACCTGCGGGCTGCGCTGGAGGGCTGCGTTGTATTCATAGAATTTTGATTTGAGGGCGGGGTTGTTTTCGGCAGCAATTTTCAGGTAATCGTCTATATTTTGTGTGTAGGCAATTGTGGTAATTAGGTATAATGCCAATAAAAATATTATTCGTAGGGGCAACCCTTGCGGTTGCCCGTTTCGTTGGGGTTGGGGCAACCGCGAGGGTTTCCCCTACGAGCGTTCATACCACCAACTATACAATACCGGCACCATAAATAATGTAATCAATGCAATCGTCATTCCGCCAAATGCGGGGATTGCCATCGGTA
>JBGTCY010000300.1:0-11484 GCA_041748615.1 Chitinophagales bacterium | reverse complement strand
ATTGGTGAGATTCGGCTCGCCCGAGTTGCGCTGCAGCATTGTTTATCTGCCGGTGAAAGAAGCGGAATGGCTGCTGAATATGGATGGCAGATTGACTTCGCTGGTGATTAATGTGCAGTCGCACCACCGGGCAAAAAATGTTGCCGGTGAAATTCAAAAAAGGTTGGGCGATGATTATGAATCCATGCCGTGGAATCAATTGTTGCCGGAATTGGAACAAACCATCGAATGGGACCGCTGGGAAGGGTACATCCTGACTTCGATTCTTTATATTATTGTCACCTTCGGAATTTTCGGGACACTGCTGATGATGATGTCGGAGCGGCAATACGAATTCGGAGTGCTGGTGGCATTGGGAATGAAACGGATTCAAATTGCCGCCATCCTTGTGATGGAAGTGACTTTTATGAGTCTCTTAGGCGCATTGTCGGGCATCGCGCTGATGATTCCCGTGGCGATTTGGTTTTATCATTTTCCGATTTACCTGAGCGCGGACATGGCGGGAATTTATGAAGAATATGGTTTTGAAGCGGTGCTTCAGTCATCGGTGGAGCCTTACATTTTTTACAATCAGGCGTTGGCGGTTTTGGCGCTCGCATTGGTCGCATCCATTTTTCCAATTCTGAAAATATTGAAGCTGAATCCGCTTGACGCGATGAAAAACTAAACAACAGAAATGAACACCATCGTTTTCAAAATTGCCTGGCGTAACATTTGGCGGCACTCCACAAGAAGCTTAGTGGTAGTGACTGCTGTGGCGCTTGGACTTTGGGCAGGCGTGTTCGTGGTGGCATTTTATTTCGGGATGATTAATCAGCGGGTGCAGGATGTGATTGAAAATGAAGTGTCGCATCTCCAGCTCCATCATCCGCAGTTTAAAGATGAAAACAACATTATTTATGATATTAAAAACAGTGAAACGCTGCTTGAAAA
Source organism: Chitinophagales bacterium (assembly GCA_041748615.1). Lineage (GTDB taxonomy): Bacteria > Bacteroidota > Bacteroidia > Chitinophagales > CAIOSU01 > JBGTCY01. Next base: position 10,551 of record JBGTCY010000300.1, on the reverse strand, counting down.
AATCCGCGCTGACGCATCCGTAAAAAAAGTTTCTTCCCGAATAATTACCACCGGCATGATTGGTTCCGCGCGGGGTAATTCAGGCGTGAAAATCAACGGCATTCACCCGGAAGATGAAGACGCGCTCACGAATCTGAGCCGCAGAGTGACGGAGGGCGCTTTTCTTGATTCAACCCATAAAAACCAAATTCTCATTGGTGAATCATTGGGTGAAAAACTTAGTATCAATCTTCGTTCAAGAATCGTATTGACATTTCAGAATGAAGAAGGGGACATCACTTCAGCCGCTTTTCGCGTGGGCGGCTTTTTTAAATCATTCAGTTCGCAATATGACGAACGGAATGTATTTGTGAATTTTTCCGCCATGCAGCAATATCTTGGCGAAAAGATTGAAGCGCATGAAATCGCGCTGCTGCTGCACGACATGAATCAGATTGAAACGGTGAAAGAAAAATTGCAAGCGATGGAACCGTCACTGTTGGTGGAAACATGGACGGAAATCATCCCCATGATTGGGTACATGCTTGACATGATGGACACCTTTATGATGATTATGATTGGCGTGATTCTGTTTGGGGTGATGTTCGGAATTATCAATACGATGTTAATGGCGATTCTCGAACGGGCGAAAGAAATCGGCATCATGTTGAGCATCGGCATGAATAAAACCAGGATTTTTATCATGATTCTGACTGAAACAATTTTGCTGACGATGATTGGTGTTCCGTTTGGATTTATTCCGGGTTATCTCACCGTTGAATATTTCGCGAAAACCGGAATTGACTTTTCCGTTTTTTCGGAAGCGCTTGCCAGTTTTGGTTTCACCACAGTAGTGTATCCTCAATTAGAATTAGCAAAATACGGCACGATAGCATTGATGGTGTTTGTGGTTGCAATCATCGCAGCTATTTTTCCGGCTTATCGCGCGTTGCAATACAAACCAGCGGAGGCAATCAGGAAAATATAATTTTTTACATTTAAAATCATCACTCACTTCAATTGGATTTGAAACTTGTGACACTCCAAAAATTATTTTTGCCACAAAGGCTCGATGGCACAAAGAATCACAAAGTTTAAGGAAAAGGGTATTCTATTTTTTGTGAAACTTAGTGACCTTGTGTCTTAGTGGCATTTTAAATGTTCATCTTTGGATAAAATCTAAATTTTCAACGCTATGAAATGGTCGCTCTATCTTGGAAAAATTGCAGGCATCAAACTTTTTGTGCACTGGACATTCATGATTATCGTGATTTGGATTTTCTGGATGTATTATCGTATTGACAACAGTATTCAGCAAGGGCTGGAAGGCGTGTTTTTTATTCTCGCGTTGTTCGCGTGTGTCACCCTGCATGAACTGGGTCACGCGCTCACAGCAAGACGGTATAAGATTCAAACTAAGAACATCACCCTGCTTCCGATAGGCGGACTGGCTCAGTTGGAGCGGATGCCTGAAAAGCCTTATCAGGAATTGTGGGTAGCGCTTGCCGGACCAGCCGTGAATGTGGTCATCGCTTCCATTCTTTTTATCGTCTTGTATTATACAGGAAATATTCCAACGGAAATTACAACTGAAGAACAGGTCCTGTCATTAGGAATCGGTTTTAAATTACTGATAGCTAATGTCATCCTTGCCGTATTTAATTTAATTCCCGCATTTCCGATGGATGGCGGCAGAGTGTTGAGAGCGCTTTTATCCATGCGCCTTGACCGTGGAAAAGCCACCCGCATCGCAGCGACTGTGGGTCAGATTCTTGCCATTGGTTTTGTGTTCACCGGGTTGTTCTATAACTTTTTTCTCATCTTCATCGGAATCTTTATTTACCTCGGAGCCGGGGCTGAGTCCGCTTTTGAAACCACCAAAGTCATTCTTTCACAATACAAAGTACGTGACGCGCTGATGCAAAAATTCACCCGCCTCGCTCCTACTGACACGCTGGAAAAAGCCGTGCAGATTCTGCTCAATTCGCAGGAACAATCCTTCATCGTGATGGAAAATGAAAAAGCTGCCGGCATTCTCACAAAAAATGAACTCATCAAAGGACTGAGCGAATCCGGCAAAAACACGCCTGTGGCGGATGTGATGGTCAAAGAATTTACGAGCCTGAAACCCGAGATGGGACTGCATGAAGCATTTCAGCAACTCACGCTCAATAGCGGCACTGTTTCCCCTGTTTATGAAAACGGCACTTTCATCGGCATCGTTGACCGCGAAAACATCAATGAACTGCTGCTCATCAGCCAGGCATTGAAGAAAAATGAAGAAGGTTGAGTCCACTATGAAATGAAAAGGCAAAAATCGAATAATGCCACTAAGACACAAGGTCACCAAGTTTCACAAAGAAATTATTACCATTTCTTAAACTTTGTGATTTATTTGTGCCTTCGTGCCCTTGTGGCAAACAATTTCTTTCGGAATGGACTCATGATTGAAAAGCGGAAATCTATATACCATCAAACAACACAAACGATTCTAAATATTCCGGAACAGTCACCTCCCACCCTATTTCCTGCTTAATATTTTCTGCAAATTCTTGCATCACCTCAGCCTCTCCGTGAATGGTGAAAACAAATTTCGGTTTTGAAGAAAACCCTTTCAGCCATCGAATCAATTCGCTGCGGTCTGCATGACCGGACATGCCGGAAAAATATTCAACATTACATTTAACCGGCACTTCTTCGCCAAAAATGCGGATGGTTGGTTCGCCATCGAGAATTTTTCGCCCGCGCGTTCCTTCAGCCTGATATCCGATAATCAGCAGCGTGTCATTGGGGTTGGGAAGCCTGTGAAATAAGTGGTGCAGAATTCTTCCTCCGGTCATCATGCCACTGGCGGAGATGACAATCGCGTTTTTATTCAACGTATTGAGAAATCTTGACTGCTCAGACGTATGACAAAAAACAACATCCTTCGTCTCTAACATCTGCGCAAGGTCCGCCTCATCAAAATCCATTTTATGACATTCCGAGTGGCGCGCGTATAAATTTGAAGCGGAGATTGCCATCGGGCTGTCAATGTAAACCGTGACGTCCGGTATCAGCTTTTGTTGAATCAACTGCTGCACATGATACAAAAAAGCCTGTGTTCTGCCCACCGCAAACGCTGGAACCAACAAAATACCTCCGCTCTCAAAAGTTTTGTTGATGATTTTCGTGAGCGACTCATCCAAATTGCTGACATCATTTTCGCGGTTGCCATAAGTGGATTCCACCAGCAAAACATCCGCTTCGGAAATGGTTGTCGGGTCATTCAAAATTTCCTGTTCATAGCGACCAATGTCTCCGGAAAAAACAATCTTTTTGGTTTGAGCATCGCCTTTGATAAAAACCTCAACAATGGCTGAACCCAACAAATGACCGGCATCCTGAAAAACCACCTCTACGTTCGGATGAATGCTGAAGCGTTGTTTGTAACGCCATCTTTTAATTTGCGGCAGCACGTTCCGCGCATCCGCTTCAGTATAAAGCGGTTGAGGATGCGCATGTTTGGAATAACCTTTCTTTTTCGCATACCCGGCTTCTTCTTCCTGCAATCGTGCGGAATCCGTCAGCATCACTTCCATCAAATCACCCGTTGCTTTCGTACAATGAACCTGACCTTGATATCCCTCTTTAAAAAGCCGTGGCAAATACCCGGTATGGTCAATATGCGCGTGACTGACAACCACCGCGTTGATACTCTCAGCATCCACCGGAAGTTTGTCCCAGTTGCGCAACCGCAATTCTTTCAAACCCTGAAACATCCCACATTCCAATAAAAACCGGAAATTATTTTCCAATTCAATCAAATATTTTGAGCCGGTAACGGTCTTTGCGCCTCCCAGAAATTTAATCGTGACTTTCATGCTTTCATAAATTTTGAAAGGCACAAAGGTCGGGGTTTTTACAGAAAAATGAACTGGATTTTTTAAGGGTATTGATTCCGCGTGATGGGACTATATCATAAAAGAGCGAACTGCCTATAATGTAATTTATCCATTTCAAAACAACCCCTCCTCAAACTCGTATAACAGAACAACGCTTAATACAATGTTACCCCGATTCTTCATTTTATTTCTGTTGCTTTTAAATGTCAGGTTGTTGTTTGGCAATCCGTTGGAGTCATTGGTATTTGACCTGACAACAGACCTGCGCACCACCATGCCGGCTGACGGCTGGCTGAAACTGAGTTTTAATGTGGTGAATTACGACAATCTTCATTTGACGATTAAATTCAACGCAGTGTGTGTGGAAACAGGAAAAGCGCTTCCGTTTTATCCGCACACCGGCTACCTTCAACTTGGCAATGGCGAGGAACAAAAAGTGACGGTCTTTATGGATGAAGAATGCGGCTGGAATGAAAAGCCCGAACCGGGTCGCTACAAACGGACAATCCGGTTTGAATTATTTGAAATCAACACGCAGGAAAAATTGGTTTTCGAACAGTCTTATGACATTGAAATCAAATCAGGCTTGGAAGAAGCAAGCAATGTGAAAAGCGGATTTTGATTGATTTTCAAAAATAGCAGATACTAGATATTAGACTTTAGATATTAGATTCATTTAACATCTAAAATCTAACTTCTACCATCTCAAAATCAATTCCCCGTCACTACTTTTTCCGTCAGCGCTTTATCATTGGTAATGACTCTCGCAAAATAAACAGCATTCGCCAAAGGCGGTAAGTCAATTTGCTGAATACCGGATGTAACCATTTGCTGCCGGTGAATCAACCGTCCGGTAAGGTCGTGAATAAAAATCTGCGCGTCTGTTTGTTTGGAAAAATCAAACCTGATATACAAGGCTTGATTTTCACTGAACACTACAAAGCGGTCATTTTCCGCGACTGTCGTTTGAATTGCGGAAACCGAATTAATGATTTCTTCATCCGTTTTTTCATGCACCAGAATTTCTTCATGGTAATAGTCTTCGCAATCCGGATTCCAGGAGTGCAACACGACTTCATAAACTCCGGGGTTCAGATAGCTGTGCTGCGGTTGATTAATATTCGTCATGGTTGTTCCGTCACCGAATTGCCATTCGTTGAAATCACCCCCGGTTGAATGGTCGCTGAAAACGAGCTGCTCTCCCTGCTTAATCACCTGATTTTCATGGGCGACTGAAAACGCTGCCAAAACAGTTTGTTCAGCCTGAACAGTGACAGATTTTGTAATCGTGTAGCCGAAATCATCCGTCAATTGCAGGGCATAGTTTCCACCTGCCACCTGCCAATGAATGGTTCCAGTGAAATCGGTTGCCGCGTCAATAATCGTTCCCGCATCATCCGTTAAAGTATAATCCCACAGCCAATTGCCCGGATTGGTGAAGGTGATGCTGCCGGAATTTTCATTGCAAAGCTGTTTCTGAGTTTGAAGCTGCACCGGCAGACTGAAATGCAAAACAAATCTTTGATTAAAAGTACCTGCCGGAGTATGAAACGTGTATTGAGGTGAAATTCTCAAATGCGTGAAAGTGCCGGTGACTTTATCTTCGAGCACGACTGCCACAGATTCATCCATGTTTTCTATTTCTTTCAAACGGATGGTATGATTCCCCGCTATGTTGGTTTTGAATCCGAGCGGAACGGTTTTCTCTGTAGAAAGCGGACCCAGCGCCTGAATCGCAAATTGACGTCCATTAATCATGGAATAAAAAGAAATCTTTTCATTGCCCTGTAATTTCCGCGCGTCATACACCCAGTCAATATCATCGGTTGCCTCATCCATAAATGCGATGAGTGTTTCATTGTAAACATTGTCTGGATTTACCAGATTCACCCACAACCTTTCAATCGGTGCAAGCCGGAAAAAGGCGTTATTCTCCGTGCTGCGCATGCTGTTGTTGAAATGTATCGGGCTGCTGCCATTATCCATTTTTTCTACAAAAAAACTTTGACAGGAAGCGACATGCCCGGTAAATGGTGTGCCGCTATTCGGTCCTGCCACCACGCCAGCGCCACTCCACACCACGTAATCTTCATTGGCGTTCCAATTCGCACCCCCGGAACGGTCATCATCCCAAAAATACATTGCACCCGTAATCGCTCCGCTTCCCAATGGTCCGTTCACGTCCATGAATTTTTGAGCATCCATGCCGGAAGGGAAGGGATTGCCGATGAGATTGAACGCGACTTCATTTTGATTGCCGACATTTTTTCGGATGTTGAGAGATACCGGGTTGGCGATTGATGCGCTGTTGGGTATGCCCGTGAATGTCACCAATCCTGATGATTTTGAGATGTAGCCCAATCCCTGCTGCATGATTCCGGTAGCGCTCACCCATCCTTTCCTCAGTCCGGTTTCAGTTGTGTCGTCCGCGTTGGAGGGGTTGTAATAATAGGTGCTGCTTCCAAGCACAGAGGCGTTGGAGGATACTACCGGAGATGACCAGTAATTATAGACCAGCGCGTGATTGCTGCCTTGTCTTCTCACTCTGACAGTTCCCGTGACATCGCCATTTTGCCCACCGGGAGTATCCGGACCGTGCATGAGCGAACCTCCGGATTGTAGCGTGAGATTATTATTGGTAATCAATGTTGAGCCGGTCATTACGCTGACAATTCCGCTTGCATTCACCGTATTGAAAATCTCAACGGTATTTTGATTGTTGGTTTCAAGATGATGGAAATCGAAATTGCCGGTGATGGTTTGTGGCGTGTTTCCGTTTAAAATGACTTTGCCCGTTGAGGGAACAAACGCGCCAGCGGTTTGGATTAAATTTCCCTGCACATAAATGTCGGAGGAAACTCCCGCTGTGGTGGTGACAATCAATGTGCCACCCTGAATCTGCAAATCCTGATTGATGATTAAATCAACACCCGGTTCCAAGGTCATTTGGCTTCCGGCTTCCAGAATCAATTCATTCACGGTAACAGTTCCCAGGTAGTTGGCGGGATAGTGTGGTCTTCCTCCGGGAATAATCGCGGTATCCGTTTCAGCAGGAACGAGGTATGTATCCCAGTTGAGCGGAGAATCCCAGTCATCTGAAAAATTTCCGTTCCAGACATGCGTGGTAGCTTCTACAGGAGTCACTCTCATGATGAGAGGCGCGGAGGTCAGTGTCATATTCATCACTCCGTTGTTATATCCGTGCAGCGGGGTTAGTTCTCCGGTTTTGTTTGCACCCGAAACTATCCAGGCAGTGTCAGGGCTTAAAACGGTACTCAAGCTAAACGGAATGCTGCTTAAATCATCACCTTTAATCGGTCTCCACGCGGCAATGTGTGTAGGTGTGCCGATAGAATCGCCAAACAGATACACCCAGGCGTCATCATCTTCGTGCAACACATTCAGGAAATGTTTATCCCCCATCAGATGCGTGAATGCCTGAAAAGAACTCATCGCGCGTTTTTCCAGCATGTCGGGTTTTTGTCCTTCCAATCCTGAGCGGCTGTAGAGATTTCCGCTGCCGAGATTGCCGAAGAAATACCAGGTGATGCGGTGCATTCCCAGGCGCATGAACATCATCGCCCCGCGCACGGCATAGAGCGCTTGTTCGTACTCAGACACACATTCTCCGAATGTACAATTATCACCGGCTCCATCGCTGTCCCAGCCCCATTCGCTGAGGTAAATCTTTTTGCCGGGCATGTTGGCGTCACGGAATCTGACATCATTCACCGCACCGCGCATTGCTGATTCCGGATGTTCAGGATTCACCGCGATGCGAACGCCTTGTTTGTTGAAAGTGTAGCTGTAATGATGCACATTGATGCCGTCAATTAAATTCGCTTCGCTCTGTGTGACGCGTGCGCCCATGAAATTGCCGCCCGTTGCGGATTCAGAGGATTTTGATTGAGATTGCAAGGCGCATGGAATCACTTTCATTGCCGGGTCGGCTGCTTTTGCGCCATGCAACATGCCTCTGAATATATCTAAGTAAAACCAGGCGGGATAATTCCACGGTTCATTCCCGATTTCCATCACATCCACTAAATTATTTCCGTAAGTGGGACCAAAATGGCGGGCGAAATTATACCCGTAGTTATAAGCGGTCTGATAGTGATTATTCCAATTCGCCATGCTTGTCACGCTTGAATAATTACTGAACTGAATGCTCGCCTGCACCTTTAATCCTTTATTCCTCCATGCGCCATATTCATGATTCCAGTTGAGCCACCAGATTGCCAGTCCCCAATGACCGGTGTAATCAGCCGTATCATTCATGTTTTTCAAATCCCAATGCAGGTCGTGATAATTGCGTCCATGATTGCCGATTTTATTGAAGCGGTCCGGTCCGTAGCCTGCAGGAATATTACTGGTTGTTACATTCTGCCCCCAACCCCAGAGTCCGTTAACTCCCATCACTTCTTTCACATTCAGATTGTGCGGTTTCGCTGTTGGAAAAGGACCATAAGGACCAAATTTATCATACACGGAAATTTCCCATACATAAGCTTTTGAATAGTCAACTTCTTTGAGCGAAAATTCAATTTTCACATACCGCGCATCCACCGGTGTCGGGGGACGCGTAACAACATATAAAAATGCTTCTGGGTCAAGAGTATCCGCAAGTATCCAGTTCACTCCATCCAGGCTGAGATAAATCGCGGCTTTTTCGGCTTCGCCATTGCACCAGTGACGCGTTTCGATATAACCGACTTCCCTGATTTGCTGCAAATCAACAATCAGGTATTCAGTTGGAAGTTTAGCCATAGCCGCCACCTCGAATAAATTAATCCCTGTAGTTGAAATGAGTTTTATTTTTACCACATCATTCAACAGAGGCGAAAACTTGCGCACATTAAAATTCTGACCTCCCAGGTTAAGCATGGTTTCAATCAAGGTGGAATCACCATTGGAATGATGAGCATACAAGTGAACAGGTGCTGCGCCAACATTACACTTCACGGAAATCGTGCGCAACTGAATCGGGTTGATTAAATCATAAGTTATCCAAGCCGTACCATTCACCGGCTGAATTGTCACAGAACTGTTCATATTACCATCGGTGGTGTTGGCAGGACTGGCTGTGCCGGAACGGGTACATTGCGAAGTGAGCCCTAATCCCAGCAAGATGTTTAAATCACTCCGAGTGATATAGCCTGTCGGTAAAGCGGCAAGAGAGCCTCCACCGGACTGCCATGCTGTATTTCGGTTTCCGTCAATGGCATTAGCCGTATTACCTCCTGAGGAACTGGTGAGTACCGCATTTTTTGAAATGGGCGGAATCACTCCGGCATCCGGATTCCATTGTTGGGCATTTAACTGAAAAAAAAGAAAAAAAACTAATGTACAGGCATAGAACAGGTGCATCATAAAATTGCAAATTTTTTAAGGTTGAATTTACAAATAATGGAGAATCCGAAAATTAATGAATTATGAAAAAGGGCTTATGAAATTTATGGAAATTAGGACATGCGTTTTCCACAAACATTCGAAATCAATTACAATCTAAATCATGAAAATAAATAAATTATTATTTATTCAATGGAATAAATAAACGGCAATTTTGAAAACTTATAGTTTATAAAAATCCTATAAGTTCTTAGTCTTAGTTGAAATAAAGTGTAATTAAAAAAACTTAATTTGACTTGATGAACCTTGCAAACTGCGATGGACGATCATTGAGCAGGGTCAGAAAATAAAGACCGGGAGACAAATCTCCCAAGTGCAGAACGAAGTTAGTATTCTCTAAGTACATTTTTTGCTCTTTAATCAGCTTTCCTGAAAAATCATAAATCCTAACCACAGAATTTTCGTTCTTTTCATTATGTAATCGAAGGAAAAGATATTCATGAACCGGATTTACTAAAATTGAAAAACCTGATTCTTTTATTTCACTAAAAAATGTGGATTCCTCAATTTCGATTTGCTGGCACAGCGTATCCGCTCGACAGGCATTCGTAAAAATAAGACAGGCTTCATAAATTCCGGCAGATGGGTAAGTATGCGCTGTCGCTAATCCTGCACCACCTGTATTATCTCCGAATGTCCAGGTGAATGCGCCACTCCCGCTTAATCCAAGCACCACAAAATCAACCGTGTTTCCTGAAATATTGTATTCAAAACTACCGGTGAAAGGCTGACACATACTCACTGTTAAATTAAAAGTATCCCGCTCACATTCTCCGAAGGCGATTAAAGTAACATCATAATTTCCTTCCGTGGAATAGGTGTGTAACGGACTTTCTGAACTGTCGGTATTGCCGTCACCGAAATCCCACCACCAGCTCTGCGCACCGGTTGACAGATTTGCGAACTGGACATTCAAAGCGTTTCGGGTGTAGCTGAATTCCGCTGCGACAGCGGGATTAATCATGATGCTGAATGTTTCCTGGCAGAGAGACGTCCAGCCGGAAAGGTTAGTTGTAAGTGTTACGTTGTAATCATTGCCATCGGGAAAATGGTGGGAGGTATCGAACACCAAATCCAGCGGGGAGCCGTCATTATAATTCCAGGCATAACTCAGATTTTGTTGTCCGTTGTAAGCGAATTGATTGTAGAACTTGCTTTCCAAAACCGGGTTGCTGGAAGTGTTGGTAAATGTAACCGTTCCTCCTCCCGGCACACAAGTGGTGTCGGCAGTAAATGATGTTTCAATATCATAAGTCACCATTGGGAAAATCATAAAATC
>JBGTCY010000299.1:0-4520 GCA_041748615.1 Chitinophagales bacterium | reverse complement strand
ACTTTTTTGCAAACAGCAATCCCGGAGGAACGGTGGAAGGAGCGATTTTCTTTTTTGGCGCAGCGAGCGCAGGCAGTCCGACCGCCACTGTACAGGCAGCGGTCTGGAACAGCAATGGTCCGGGTGGAAGCCCCGGCACTATGTTAACTTCTCAGGATATTCTCATCAGCAGCATCATTCAGGATGTGACACTCGGATTTCCTACGATTGTAAATTTCACTCAGCCCGCTGCCGTAAATGGCAATTTTTATGTTGGTATTATTCTCAGTAATGCTCCGGGTGATACCGTTGCGCTTCTAACGAATACGATTGGCAATAATACTCCTACTGCCTGGGAGCGTTGGGATACTGGTAACTGGTACGCATATAATAACGTACCATCCTGGGAGTTGGATATTGCGCATGTCATTCTTCCATTCCTGTGTTTCCCCGACCCTTGTCCCGCCATCAGTGTTTCCGTTTCTGAAACACCTGCTGACTGTGCGAATGCCAATGGAACTGCAACTGCAGTCGCTACCGGAGGTGATACACCCTATTCTTACTTATGGAGCAACGGGCAAACGGATTCAATTGCCACCGGATTATCTCCATTAACATACACAGTGACAGCTACAGACAATGAAGGATGCACCGCAACCGGAAGCGTTACTGTTACAAATAATATCATCAGTCTCAATGTGAATTTCTCAACCACTGACAACTCTTCCTGTAGCGCTCCGAATGGTGATGCTACAGCTACTGCCGTGGGAGGAACCGCGCCTTACACTTATGTTTGGTCGAATGGTGGAATTACCGACTTAATCAGCGGACTGACTGGCGGCACTTATTTTGTCACTGCATTTGATGCAAACGGATGTGAAGGAATTGACTCCGTTGTTGTCAGCAACAACTTGCCGTTAATCTCCATCAATGTGGTTTCAACTACCCCTAACACCTCTTGCTCCAGTCCGAATGGTACTGCTGAAGTTGCAGCCGCAGGGGGCGCTCCCGGATATACCTATCTATGGGATGCAGCGGCTAACAATCAAACCGATGCAACAGCCATCAATCTGAACTCAGGTACTTTCTCAGTCACTGCAACCGACACTGAAGGATGTCAGGGTGTTGAAAGTGTTGTGATTTCGGATAATACGCCTGTGATTACCATCACTGTGGATGCTGCCTCACCCAGCACCAGTTGCGCGGCACCGGATGGTTCAGGAACTGTTTCAGCAACAGGAGGCACTGCGCCTTATTCGTTTGAATGGAGCGATGGTCAATCCGGTGATAATGCAACCGGGCTTGCAGGCGGCAACTACACCGTTACCGCGAATGATGCTGATGGCTGTACCGCATCAACCACAGTAAATATTACCAGCACTACCGCGGTAATCACAGTTTCAATCACCGGTTTGGATGATAATACTTCCTGTGTTTCAGCGAATGGTTCTGTTTCAGTTAGCGCGGCTGGTGGCTCTTCACCCTACACCTATTTATGGAACACCGGCTCAACTAATGATTCAATTTCCGGTTTGGCAGGTGGCACATATTCCGTTACCGCGACAGATGATAACAGTTGTACCGGCACCACATCAGTTAATATAAATAATAACCTCCCTGTTGTTGTCCTGAATGCAGTTGCCGGAGATGTCACTAACTGCTCTTTACCAAATGGCACCGCATTAGTGACTGCTTCCGGTGGAACTACTTACACTTATGCGTGGAGCAATGGCGGAATTGCTGCAGACATTGATAATCTCAGCGCAGGTTCTTATTCAGTTACTGTTACCGATGATGTCAGCGGTTGTGCTGATTCTGCATCTGTGACGGTTGGTTCAACGCTGCCTGTCATTTCAGTCTCTATAATAGTTGACAACGATATTACTTCCTGTGTCACACCGAATGGAGCGCTGACCGCTTCAACAACTGGCGGTACCGCACCTTACGATTACGAATGGTCAAACAGTGCGACAACAGCTTCCATCTCCGGATTGTCTGTTGGTTCCTATGCCGTCACTGCTACTGACAGCGATGGTTGTTCCGGAACTGCCACTGCACCCATTGCTGATGCAAGTGGAACTGTAACTGTAGTCGTAAACGCTACAGACGTTACTACTTGTGTTTCATCGAATGGAACGGTTACAGCCTCCGCATCAGGCGGAACAACACCATATTCCTATTCATGGACTGACGGTGAAACAAGCGCTGCGCTCAACAATCTGGATGCCGGCAATTACTCTGTAACCGTTACTGACGTGAACGGTTGTCAGGGAACAGGCAGCGCAACAGTAGGTTCAGCTTTGAATACACCGACTATCTCTTTGACTGCCACCAATGAAACTTCAAACGGAGCGGGTGACGGTACTGTTACAAGTACAGTTTCTGGCGGAAATGCTCCTTACAGTTTTTCATGGAGCAACGGCAGCACTACCGCTTCTTTGTCCGGACTTGGACCGGGGAATTATGCGGTTACTGTTACAGATGCGAACGGATGTGCCGCAACAGCCTCTGCAACCGTTGGTACTGATGTTTCAGTGTCATTGCCTTCCGGAATCACTTCATTGTCAGTATTTCCGAATCCGACAAATGATGTTGTTTTTGTAAAAATTGATATGCACGAAATGTATCCGGTCAAAATTCAGTGGTTTAATGTTTTAGGCGAATTGGTTTTCAATCGTGAAATCAACCAGGCTTCAGCAATCAATGAACGCTTTGATCTTTCATCATTGTCTGAGGGTATTTATATGACAAGAATTATGATTGGTGAAGAGCAAGTCATAAAAAGAGTGAGTGTTGTGAGATAATTCACCAACCTGCATTAATTGGAAAAGCCGCCAGTTTGGGCGGCTTTTCTATTTTATATCAAAACAGAAAAACTTTCCGAAATCTTTTCGGGCGAAATTCTTGATAATAAAAGGATTTACTAAAATGAGATTTCGGAAAGTTGATTGCCGGTATAATTCAATTAGTGTTCATGACAAAAAATTTCATGCAAATCTTTTTCACTTATTTTATTTCAATCTTGCATCGTACCTTCATGCTCTAAAAAATCTGTTTTATGTGTAAACAAGCCGTTTCTATCCTGCTTCTTTTTTCGCTGTTTTCCGCCTGCAAAACGGAACGTGACTATCGTGATGTGATTGTGCATGAATTGAGTGATTGCGACAAACTCAACCCGCTCACCTCTAAAGACGCGCACTCAAATTATATTCGCTACAACATGTTCATGTATTTGCTGGATGCGGATAAAGAAACGCTCGAGTTGAATCCTTCGTTGGCGAAAACTCGTCCGGCTATCACACAAATCAATGAAGGTGAATTTTCGGGTGGTATTGCTTTGAAATATGAAATCAGGGAAGAAGCCGTATGGGACAATGGCGAACCTGTGACAGGATATGACGTGGAATTTACGCTCAAGGCGGTAAAAAATCCATTGGTGGACTGCGAACACATTCGCCCCTATCTGGATTTCTTTGTCCACTTTGAAATAGATGAGGAGAATCCGAAAAAGTTTACATTTTTTACGCGCGAACCATATTTTGCCGCGGAAGCTTCAAGCGGATTTATCGCGTATGTCACCCCGGAATATATTTACGACCCGCGCGGGCTGATGAAAAAATTTACCGTTAAACAACTCAGTGAACCATCTACGGTTGAACAACTGAGAGGCGACCCGGACATTGTTGAGTTTGCAAGAGAATTTAACTCTGAAAAATTTCAACGCGAGCCGGGTTACGTGGTGGGATGCGGACCTTATGAATTTGTCAGTTGGAAAACCGGTCAAAGGATTGAGCTGGAAAAAAAGGAAAACTGGTGGGGCGACCAATTAGCGGGCAAGGCAATCAATTTTGACGCGCTTCCCAAAAAGATTATTTATGAAATCATTAATGACCGCACCACCGCGGTCACCGCGCTGAAAGATGACCGCATTGACATCACGGACGCGCTGCGCGAAAAAGATTTTTACGATTTGAAAAGCAACAACCGGTTTACTGAAAAATACCATTTATTCACCCCGGTTTCCCTTTCTTTCGTTTACCTGGGATTGAATATGAAACATTCCATCCTTTCCGATGTGGAGGTGAGGCGCGCGCTTTCTCTCGCGGTTGACCGGAAAAAAATTATGGATGTCTTATTGTATGAAATGGGTGACTATATCTACGGACCTTTTCATCCCACCAAAAAATATTACAATCATCAACTCCCAACGTATGATTTCGATTTGACAAAGGCGCAACAGATACTGGATGACGCGGGCTGGAAAGATTCAGATGGTGACGGCATCCGGGATAAAGTGGTTGACGGGATCAAGCGTGATTTGAGTCTCTCTTTTCTTTATAACGCGGGGAATGATACCCGTGAAAAAATCGGTTTGTTTTTTAAAGAAAGCTGCAAAAAGATCGGAGTGAATATTGAAATTGTTTCCAAGGAATGGACGGTGTTTTTGGATGAGTTGAAGAGTCACAACTTTGACCTTTATTGTGGCGCGTGGATTCAAAACACGATGGAAGATGACCCCAAACAACTCTGGCACACCGGCT
>JBGTCY010000298.1:0-20406 GCA_041748615.1 Chitinophagales bacterium | reverse complement strand
CGGTTACTGTCGCGGAAGCCACTGTCGCAAACCTCACCGTGACATCGTTCACCCTGATTAATGCCGACAACAACCTGGACATTAAAACTTTAGTTAACGGAGATGTGCTGGATTACGGTACATTGCCTACCCGCAATCTCAACATCAGGGCGAATACGAGTCCTGCCACAGTCGGCAGTGTCATCTTTTTTCTGAATGGAAATAAAAAAACAGAAAACATCGCTCCCTATGCTTATGCCGGAGACCAGGTTTCAGGCAACTCTATCAATTATAATAAAATCAATCCCGCACTTGCAGTCGGCACACATGCCTTACAAGCTACCGCGCACAGTTCAGCGAATGGATTTGGAAATGCAGGACCTACCAACAGTATCAGTTTCTCTGTGGTTGATAATGCTTCCTCAAACATTTCACCTACCGCCAACGCAGGTTCGGACAAGACGTTGACCTTGCCCACCAACAGCACCACGCTGAACGGTTCCGGAAACGACCCTGACGGAAGCATCGTTTCTTATGCATGGACAAAACACAGCGGACCTTCGGCTACGCTCAGCAATGCCAACACACAGAATTTGTCGGTTTCCAACCTGGTTGCAGGCACTTACATTTTCAGACTCACGGTTACTGACAATCTCGGAGCAACCGGCTCTGATGACGCGGTGGTGGTAGTGAATCCCGCACCCGGTGGTGGCGGAGGTGGCGGAACCTGCGCGACATTCATTGAACAAAACGGACTCGTGGTGATTGAAATGGAATCACAGCCAACGGTATCTGACTGGTCATTACGCACCATTGTGCAGGGATATACCGGCACCGGCTATTATGAGTGGCGTCATGGCAATACGAATCCATCTGTGATTTCAGCCGGCACCGGCATTCTCACTTACACCGTTCAAATCAGCAACCCCGGCAGATACCGCCTGCAAATGCGCAGCGCGGCTCCCCACCGGACGGAATTTAATGATGTGTGGGTAAAGTTTCCGGAAGGCAATGGTGTTGCCACGAGAACTTCATCAACCCTTAATTTAGGCTCCAGTTGGTTCAAGGTGTATCATAATGTATCGAACAACAACTGGACGTGGGATACCAAAACGAAAGACCATGACCCGCATGAGATATTTGTGGACTTTCCGGCAGCGGGTGTTTACAGGGTTCAATTTTCCGGGCGCTCCACCCAGTTTAAGATTGACCGTTTTGTGTTGTACAACACTTCAGCCTCAAACCCGCTGAACACCGGCAACGCGCAATCAGCTTGTGCAGGTTCAGCCAAGATGAGCGAATTAGCGGATGAAAATCTTGAGAACGCATTATCAATTTTCCCCAATCCTTCAATCGGGAATGTCACCATTGAAATGTCATTTGAAAAAGAAGAAAACGCTTCCATCCGGATTTACGATATCAATGGTGCGTTGGTCAATACTTTGTTTGAAGGCAATGTGGATGCAGGAGAAACCAAAAGGTTAGATTTTGACGGAAGTAATTTGCCTAAAGGCATTTATATCGCGCGCCTGATAATGTCAGATAAAGTCGTAACTAAAAAAATCATCCTTCAGTAAATGATGATTTAGATTTTTTGAAAGCTTAGTGAGACCTTACAGGATTTTAAAACTTGTAAGGTCTTTCTTTTTTTATAGCATCCCTGAAATCAATAACTTCGTGAGGAAGAAAAAAGGGTGTAGGACAAATTGCACTTGCGGTGTCATGGTGAGTCCCGAGAATCGGGAAACCATGCGGGGTGGCAATCGCTCCCCTTCGACTCCGCTCAGGGTGACCCACGCGCACCATAAAAAGTGGTGCAATTTGTCCTACACCCGAAAAAAAAATCTCTGCATGAAAGTCACCGGTGAATTATTCGACAAGCTTGCCGGGTTGTCGAAACTCGAATTTGATGAAGCCTCAAAAGCCGTCATCCTGCGCGACCTGGAAGAAATGATTACATTCGTGGAACATCTGAAAGAAGTGGACACTGCCGGGGTGGAACCTTTGTTACATGTCACCGAACAGCAAAACCGTTTGCGGGAAGATGTTGTTAAAACAGAGATTTCAAGGGAAGAAGCATTACAAAACGCGCCTTTGCATGACGGCACGCATTTCAAAGTGCCGAAGGTGATTAAAAAACCGGAATGAGCGAAGTCATCACTTTCAGGAACATCACAAAAAACTATTTTTTAGGCGGGGAAGTAATTTCGGCTCTCAAGAATATTTCTCTATCCATCCAACGCAATGAATATGTCGCGCTGATGGGACCATCCGGTTCCGGAAAGTCAACGCTCATGAATATTCTGGGTTGTTTAGACACTCCTACCGGTGGAGATTATATTCTCAACGGGCAAAATGTGAGCGTGCTGAAAGACAACCGGCTCGCTGAAATCAGGAACAAGGAAATCGGTTTTATTTTTCAAACCTTCAACCTGCTGCCGCGACTGTCAGCTTTGGAAAACTGCATGTTGCCATTAGTGTATGCCGGTGTCGGCAGGAAAGAGCGCGAAAAAAAAGCGCTGGAAGTACTCGACATGGTTGGACTTGCCGACCGCGTGAAACACAAGCCCAATGAACTTTCCGGAGGTCAGCGGCAGAGAGTCGCCATCGCGCGCGCGCTCATCAACAATCCTTCCATCGTGCTGGCGGACGAGCCGACCGGCAACCTCGACAGCAAAACATCGGATGAAATCATGAGCATCTTTGAAGCGATTTTCAGCCGGGGCAACACGCTGATAGTTGTAACACATGAAGAGGATATCGCCCGCCACGCGAGACGCATCGTGCGGCTGAAAGACGGGTTGATTGATTCCGACAAAATGAACATCGAACCGGCAGCGGCAGCAGTTCAAAAACCATTTTAAAAAAGGCAGGATGAAAATTTATACCAAAAAAGGCGACTCCGGTGAAACTTCACTTTTCGGTGGCGCGAGGATTCCAAAAAGTCATTTGAGAATCGAGAGCTACGGCACGGTGGATGAACTGAATTCCTACATCGGTTTGCTGCGCGACCAAAGCGCAAATCCCGATATACGGACTTTGCTCAAAACGATTCAGGACCGGTTGTTCACCATTGGCGCGGTGATGGCTGCCGACCCTTCCAAGCCGGGATTGAAGAAACCGGATTTGCATGAAGCCGATGTGGAATTGCTCGAACAGGCGATTGACAAAATGAATGAATCGCTTCCTCCGCTGAAAGTATTCATTCTGCCCGGTGGACACCTGCATGTTTCATTCTGCCACATCGCGCGCTGCGTTTGTCGCAGGGCGGAGCGGCTGGCAGTGGCATTGAATGAAGCTGAAAAATTAGAACCGTTAGTGATTAAATATCTCAACCGGCTTTCAGACTATCTGTTTGTATTGTCCCGCTACACCGGACATCAACTCAACGCGGAGGAAATTCCGTGGGAACCGAGGATGTGAGAATTTGAGAGTAAATAAAGGGGTAAATTCAGAACTCAATCAATCACTTCTCTATCATTTCGCAAAATAAAAGTACAGTCATTCGCTTCGCGTCATTCGATGGTTATTCGGTTGTAATACAAAGAAAAACCTCTGAATGATTATAGAAATACTTATACAATTTTTGCGGGGTAAGAATCTATTAAACCCAAATATTTTATTTGGGAGGAACGAGTGGCGGGGGAAAGGGGACGGGTGAAGGTTTCCACCCCATGCATCTCCTAAGAAAAAATTACTTGACCCTTCAATAGTATGATTACCTTGAAACCCTTAATTGAAGCGAACCCTCGTCACCCGTCCCTTTCACTTGTCCCTCCGGATTTGAAAAATCCGGATTAAACTTTCTTCCAAAATGCCGGTGAAAACAACAGCAGCACCGTGAAAATTTCAAGCCTGCCGACCAGCATCATGAATGAAAGCAGCCATTTGCCTAACACCGGTATTTTAGAATAATTATCCACCGCGCCCACTTCACCGATGCCGGGACCTACATTGGTGATGCAGGCTGCCGAAGCGCTCAGGCTGGTGACAAAATCAACTCCTATCATGGATAAAATCATCGCGCCCGAAGCGAACATGAGGATGTAGAAAAAAAAGAAAGCAAGCACATTCGCCATGATTTCGCGTGTCACCGGTTTACCACTAATTCTCACGGGAATGACAGCGCGGGGATGTAAGATTCGTTTAAGTTCGAGCGCGCTGTCTTTGAGTAACAGCCTGACCCTCACCATCTTTAACCCTCCGGAAGTAGAACCGGCACACCCTCCAAAAAAAGTGATGATGAAAATCAGATAAACTAAAAAGGGCGACCATTGCCCGTAGTCCACTGATACAAACCCGGTAGTCGTGATGATAGAAACCATCTGGAAGAGTCCTTCCCGGAATGATTCCTCTGCCGGAAGTCCTTTTTTCCAATACAATGCAATGGCTACTAAGATTCCCAAAAAAAGAAGAAGGAAAGTATAAAACCTGAACTCTTCATTTTTCCAGATTTTCGAGAACTTACCTTTTAACAAAAAATAATGCAATGAAAAATTAATTCCACCCAAAAACATAAAAATAATCACCACATATTGTGTGTACGCTGAAGCACTGATTAAACTGTCATTTTTAGTTGAAAATCCCCCGGTAGAAATAGAAGAAAACGCATGATTCAACGAATCGAAAAAATCCATTTCACCGAACATCAATAACACTGTTTGAACGATGGTATAAAATACATAAATCACCCAGAGTCTTTTCGCGGTATCGGTGATGCGCGGATGCAGTTTATCTGTTGTCAATCCGGAGGCTTCGGCAGCGAACATCTGCATGCCCCCAAAACCCAGAATGGGCATGATGGCTATCGCGAGTACAATGATTCCCATCCCGCCCAGCCAGTGCGTCATGCTGCGCCAGAAAAGAATGCTTTTAGGTAATGATTCAATGTCGCTGAGAATTGTAGCTCCGGTGGTGGTATAGCCGGAAATGGTTTCAAAAAAAGCGTCCGTGTAGGAAGGAATGGCACCGCTGATGACATAAGGGATTGCGCCAGTGAGTGAAACAATCAGCCAGGAAAGCGTGACAACTAAGTAGCCTTCCTTCATGCGAAGGTCCATCTTTATATTTCTGAAAGTGGATAAATAAAAAATAAATCCAAGTACAATTGTGATGCAGGAAGAGTAAAGAATCGGTGAGATACTTTCACCGTAAAACAGGCAGACGATAATTGAGGACAACATCAGCAACCCGTTGAAAATCATCAAGGCGCCCAGCAGGTTCAGAATTACTCTGTAGTTAATCATGGTTGCCGCGTCAGGCGGTGAAATGAAAATTTTTATTTAAAAAACTCTTCCACTTTATGAATACATTCCGGCAAGGTGAACACAACAACCCTGTCGCGTTGTTCTATTCTGAAATCACCCATGGGGATGTAACTTTCCGCTCCCCGCACCACTCCGCCAATAATCGCGTTCTTGGGAAATTTCACTTCCTTGATAATTTTGTTGGTGATTTTTGAACGCGGTTTCACGATAAATTCCAATACTTCTGCATCCATGCCATGAATGTTGGTGAGCGCGTTGACATCGCCTTCGCGGATGTAGCGAAAAATATAACTGGCGGCTATCAGCTTTTTATTAATCAGCGCGTCAATGCCGATATCCTGCGATAAGTTGAGCAATTCAACATTTTCCACCAACGAAACCGTTTTTTTTACACCGTGCTTTTTTGCTACCAAACCGGTGATGATGTTGGTTTCAGAATTTCCGGTGACGGCAATCAAAGCGTCCATCCCCGAAATATTTTCCTCTTCCAGCAAAGTCACATCCCGCCCATCGCCATGAATCACCAGGGTTTTCTCCAATTCCGCGGAGATTTCGTCACACTTTTCTCTATCTATCTCAATGAGTTTCACCCGGTATTTATCCTGCAGGCGTTTCGCGGTCATCTTCCCGATTTTGCCGCCTCCCAGAATCATGATGTCGCGTACTTCTACTTCTTCCCTGCCGCTGATACTAATAATGTGCTTGACGCCTTCGGGATGCGAGATAAAGTAGAGATGGTCATCGGGCATAAACATGCTGCTACCGCGCGGGATGATGGTTTCGGTGCCGCGCTTGATGGCGACCAGCATGAAATTCAGCTCCGGGTTCAGCCAGGCGGATTCCTGCACTGATTTATGAATCACGGGGGAAGAAGGATGAAGCTTGATACCGCTGAAGGTCAGTTTGCCATCCGCGAAATCAAACGATTCGGAAAAAGATGCCCGTTTAATCAGTCTTTTGATTTCCTTGGCAGCCAGTTCTTCCGGAAAAATCATATTGTCTAATCCGAGTTTGCGAAAATCAAACTTGTCTTTTTCTTCAAAAAATTCATGATTATTCATCCGCGCGATGGTTCTGCGCGCGCCTAACTGTTTGCCCAGAATCGCGGTCGTCATGTTGACATCCTCAGAATCAGTAACAGCTATCAGCAAATCCGCCTCTTCAATCTTGGCTTCGCGCAGACATCTCAGGGAGGTGGAAGAACCTTCCATCGTCAACACATCAAAATGGGTTTCAACATTTTTGAGTTTTTCTTCATCAATATCTATAACTGTGATATCTATTGACTCGTGGGAGAGCATCTTGGCAAGGTAAAAACCTACATCCCCTGCACCTGCGATGACAACTTTCATTTAAAGAAACATTCTGAATTTTGAAGCAATAACCTGCGAAAGAAGGCGTAAAGTTATACAAAACAAGAATGTCGCGAACTCTTATTCTCGCAGGTTGTTCTTAAATTGTTTACCAAGTATGAAAAGACGGCATTTTCCAGAGTGGAGTTTTTTTTCTTTTTGCAAAAAAAGGATGATTGTTCTTTTTATACTCTTTTCACTTTTTTTATTTTCCTGCAAAACGGATTCCCCGGTTCCGCTTGACCATCCATATTTCCTGCAACTGCCAACAGGTTTTCCACCAATGAAAATCCCTTCGGACAATGCGATGACCACGCGCAGGGTGGAGTTGGGAAAACTGCTTTTTTTTGATAAAGCGCTCTCCGCGGATTCCTCCATCGCCTGCATTTCATGCCATCTTCCCTCGAACGCGTTCAGCGATAACCGCGCTTTCAGCACAGGCGTAAACAACCAGCCGGGACTCAGAAACACGCCTTCACTCGGCAATATCGGCTGGCACACAAGTTATTTCAAAGATGGAGGAGTGGCTACCTTGGAAACACAGGCGTTCGTCCCGATTACGGACCCGCATGAAATGGCGTTCACCATCAACGGTGTGATAGACAGGATGAAGAGAAATCCGTATTACCTTCAACTCTCCCGCATCGCTTATGAACGTGAACCGGATTTGTTTGTGATTTCACGGGCCCTTGCCGCTTATCAGCGAACACTCATCACCGGCAATTCAAGGTTTGACCGGTACTTTTATCATCATGAAACTACAGCGCTTAACGAATCGGAAAAACGGGGGTTGGCTTTGTTTATGAGCGCCCGCACTCAATGTTCCTCCTGTCACAGCGGTTTTGATTTCACGGATTATTCCTTTCGAAACATCGGACTCTATGAAGTGTATGCCGATACAGGCAGAAAAAGAATCACTTTGATTGATTCTGATTACGGAAAGTTCAAAGTGCCTTCACTGCGCAATGTGGAAATCACCGCGCCATACATGCACGATGGCAGTGTAACATCTTTGGAGGCAGTCATTGAACATTACAATCTGGGAGGAAAAAACAACGCGTATCAAGACCCGAACATTCAACCTTTACAACTGACACAAACAGAAAAAAACGATTTGCTGAATTTTATGAAATCGCTGACAGACCTGAATTTTATCGAGGAGTAAAATTTCATTATCACCGAAAAACTAACCACACACCATACACAAAGGATCGCGTTGCACGCGTGCGCCATACCATCTCAAAATAGTAGGTTGATTGAAGTTAAATTCCAGTTTATGCCAGTTTTCATACACATTTTCCCTGCGGTTTGCCCAGATGTAAAAATCTGCCGCGAAATCATCTTCGAGACTGCGGATGCCGGAGTCTATTCCTTTTGAAAGTTCCACCAGGGCGAGTTTCACCATCATGTTGGCGATTGGCGCAATGTCGCTTGCAAGTCCCACCTGAATTACTGAGTGCATTTCCTGTTCGCTGGTATAGCCGGGCAACAATACTTTTGCCTGTCGCTTTTGAGAAATTTCTTCATCGTCACTGCCCGCTGCCCGCACTTTTTGTGAGTAGAGACAACTGTAACACGGACCTTCAAACGGTCGCACCCGCATCACATCTCCGCCTGAAGCGCGGGTGAGCGCCCTGCCAAACAGCGCGGGAATTTTATGCCTGAGCGCAATTTCGTTTAGAAAAAAACGGCTGCGGTCATTATCCGATGCGGCAATGATAAGGTCGGTTTGCGCAAGCGCTTTCTCACTGGCTTCGCGCTCCACGGTGATATCCGCGTCCAGCTTATTCACCTGGGCATAAGGATTTTTTTGAAGAATGGCATCCCGCATGGCATTGGTTTTCATTCTGCCTAACTCATGAATGCCGCACACATGCCGTGCAATATTGGAAAGTTCAAGACGATCAAAATCTATCAGCGTGAAACTTCCGATGCCCGCTTTTGCCAGTTCAATCGCGATTAACGAGCCTCCGCTGCCCAAGCCGACAATCCCGACTGATTTTTTTTCCAGCGCTCCGGATTCAAGAATCCCTTTATTGCGGGAATATAAATCTGATTTTTCAGGAATGAACCGGACGGCACACTCCCTGAATTCATTGTTTTTATATAAAAAGACGCGGAAACTGAGTTTTTGATTGGAATAAAAAACAAAAAGATGTGGCTTTGAAGCGTTTTGTTCCACAGTTATTTCTTTCAGCAAAGTTTCCGGTGAACTATCTAATTGCCCATCAGGAACAAAGAGAAATGTACAAGTATTTGAGAGCGCTTCTGTTTTTGGAAAATGCTGAACATGAAATACTGTATCATCATCCCAGCTAAAAAAAAATCCTTTCGCGGATTGATGATTATCCTGATTTACCCGCAGTTCGTTAAGCTGTTGTTCATAGAGATAAACGAGCGGTGTCATTTGACATTAATTGATGAAAGAAAAAACTCAACGGCTGGAATAAATTGATAAAAAAAACCGTCTTTATAAATCTGGTCAACGACTATTTCGTTTGGCCTGACGGCAGTTTCATCCGGATTTTTAATAATCAATTCCCCGGTGGTGGGATCGAAAGTGAGTTTCTTTTCCGACTGGTCGGCATTTTTTTTTGCCAACTCATCCAACAATTTTTTAGGGTCTTTATCTTTACTCATATCGCTAAGTTACAGTTGATGTTTCAAATAATAATCCAATGGTTTGCCGGAAATGCGGTGACCTTCATAAGCCTCCAGCCAGATTCTCACTTTCACCAGCACATTATAAAAAGTCAGGCTCGGATTCCAGTGCGTAGGTTTGAATGTGCAGATGTTTGGCGAATTATCACGGGGCGCCAGCAGGTGCATGTTTGAATTGTGATGATAATCAATCAGTCTTCTGCCATGATAGTCAATCAGGTGTTCGGGAAAAAGAATCACCACTTCGGGAATAGAATTGGGCATGTCGGGAGGCACAAACATTCTCAAAAAATATTTATTGCTGACGTTGGTTTTCATCCACCCTTCGAGGCAGACATTCAGCCCGAGATAGCGTGTTTGAAAGCCCGGAAAATATTCCCGAATCACTTCCAATTCCTTTGTCAACCGTTTTTGTTGTTCGGGAGTCCAAGCCATGTTTTTATCGTTCAGTCAAAATGACTTCGGGTTTTCTTTTTTTATTCAAAAATATTAATTGAATCCAAAAATTTCCGCATTCTGCTTTTTTGATTTCTGCCGGTTTTGAAAAAACGAACAAGTGTATCCAACTGCACTTTTTCAACCACATCCGCCTCGCTTTTCGGAAAATCATGCGGGAAACGGATTTCAAATTTGCTGTTGTTATGCCGGAACCCGATAGCGATTCGCCTGTCCGGCAATTGCAGTAACTCCACATCGG
The DNA here is from genome assembly GCA_041748615.1 of Chitinophagales bacterium. Taxonomy (GTDB): domain Bacteria; phylum Bacteroidota; class Bacteroidia; order Chitinophagales; family CAIOSU01; genus JBGTCY01. The sequence continues at coordinate 10,450 of JBGTCY010000298.1, read as the reverse complement.
AAAGGTCGTCACGGTTATTCATTTTATCAAACACATTTTTAAGATACAACCTTCCTTCTGATTTTGTCCAATAAGAGTTTTCCGGAAACGCGGGCTTTTCTGAAATCTGTTTTGTCAAAGGTTGTTCTACTTCATCCGCATTTCTCACATAATAAGAAATCTCTTCCTCTTCCGTTTTCGGAAAAAGAAAAGGCGCCTCCGCATCTTCGGCAAAAGAAAGGCGGACAGGGCTGTCTCCATCCAGAATTGTCCAGTTGCATAAAGAATATTGATAGCTCTTGTCGCGGCTGAATAGAAATCCGCTGATGGCGACATCATCATTTTGGTCAATGTTGCAAATGGAAATGATGAATTGTGAAAAACCGGTGCCGCGCAAGGCATTCCGCATCGTATGCACATCACCTGAACTGGGTTCGTTGAGCTGATGGCGATGATGCGAGTGCCACGCCCCTATATGTTCGATGCCGTGTTTATGATGTAAAAGATTACCGCAGGTTTTCAGATATTCAATATCCTGGTTGAAATGAGTTGCCGTTTGTTCGGTTATCAAGCCCGGACCAGTGACAAACTGAACAACAGGATTTCCATCCTTCGTCCACAAACCAAAAAAATCACCGCCCGTTTCGAGGGATGGGAAATCCTTCACATAACTTGAAATTATTTCAAGTTCACTTTCGTAAATGAAAACTTTAGGCGGCAGGGTGTTCATGAGTAAAACAGGGGAAATAAATGCAGTTGAAAAGTTATAAAACGATAACCAATCTTGCCTTAGTTAAATACCAACAATAGAGGGAAAAGCAACTTTAACCCCTGATTGATGAAATTATTTTCTACAAATTTCGGAATGTCTTCTAAAAAACAAAAAAACCGCTTCCGGATGAACCGGAAGCGGTTTTTAATTCAGGCAAAGAAAGATTACTTCTTCAATGAATCCCGGATTTCGGTCAGCAGTTTCACTTCGGCTGAAGGAGCCGGTGGTGCTGCGGGTGCGACTTCCTCTTTCTTCTTCATAGAGTTCATGCCTTTAATCACTAAGAAAATGGCAAACGCGATGATTACGAAATCAAATACGGTTTGGATGAACATGCCATAGTTAATTGTCACTGCCGCTACATCCTCGCTCACGGCTTCTTTTAATGTAATAACGAGGTCTTTGAAATCCACTCCGCCAATCAACATCCCCAGCGGGGGCATGACGATGTCGTTCACAAAGGACGATACAATCTTACCGAATGCCGCGCCAATAATGATACCTACCGCCATATCCACGACATTGCCGCGCATGGCGAAATCTTTAAATTCTTTAATCATACTCATAGTAAAAAGGGGGTTTAAAGGTGAAAAATAGTTTTTTTTTGAAAAGTAATGAATTTTTAATCAACTACAGGAGTTTTCTTCTTTTTTTGATTATCAAATTTGTAAGTCAGACCGATACCGAGCACTTCTTTGAACTGCACCCGGTCTTTCGTTTCAATTTCTTTCATTCCATTCACTTCCACTTCCTTGTCAATCATAATTTCTTTGTCATAAATCAGGTGCATAATCAGACTGGCTGACAGCCACTCATTGATTTTAAAGAGAATGTTGGTTTCCCAATTGACGTCTATATATTTCCGGTTATCCTTGTTTTTATCCGTGTAATTATTAAACAAATCAAGCCTTGTCATGAGCGTTACATTTTTCACTACTTCCTTATTAAACTGTGCTGATACGAATGCGCCAAATTCAAATCGCGCTCTTTTGCCCAAGGTGGTGTAAACCGTTCTTCCATCCGCTCCAAGTACTTCATTACCTGCTAAATCAAGCAACGGAACACCGCCTTCATTGCCATACATGCCTGTATTGGCAATATTCTGGTCTCTCACCAACGTGATTTTGCCGGTTGCCGGTGAGAAAAACAAGGAGAAATAGGGAGCCGGTTTATAATCCAAACCAAGCGCTAAAGTGATATAGCCCGGAGCGGCAAACCTTGAAACTTCAATGGAATCATTCGGGAAATTAAATCCCTTCGCAAACTGACTTCTGTAATTTGCGAGGAAACTCAACAACAGCTTTTTACTATCCGTCAGGTCATATCCATATTTTGATTCCAATTCAATCTTATCATCATTTTTTCTCAAGCCCAATTCATTATTGCGGATAAAACCATACAGGAAGTTACCGGTATGCACCATGTGATGCCGGTTTTTATCATACTTTGCCTGCACCAGACCAACTAATGACAATGAAATCGTATTGTCGCCACCTGCAGCCCAGTTGGTGAAACTCACCTGGTTGAAGTTTGTGGAGCCGAATCCGCTGACATCCCAGTATTTCACCGTGTCGGCATCCTGGGAAAACAGCGGGAAAGTAAAGAAGGGAATCAAAAATGCAGTCAGCAGAGATTTTCTGAGGGTTTTCATATGCGCGTTTTTTAAATTTTGCGCAATTTAACAATTCACTCAAAATAATGTTTGTTTTTTTATCCCAGATTATGCATTAGAGAAGTAAAATGATTTGTCGTTTTGCCTGACTATATCAAAAAGTCCATCCAACCACTTTCGTTTTTCACCTATTGCCGATATGTTCAAAGTGGTTTTGCCGGCATGTTTGCTTATCCAACTGCCTAATGCAAAGCATTTATATCGAAGGGTGCTCAAAGTGGCTTGGGACTTGCTTTTCAGAACTCCCTGACGGAACAAACTCATCAGGTTATAGGCTATCATTATTGTTCTGAATGCTGCTTCGGTTGCCCAAAATTTGTCCATGCAAAAACTGTCTAACCCAAAATCATATTTCAGTTCTTTGATTCTGTTTTCTGCATCGGCTCTGTTTTTATAACTGAGCCATATTTGTTCAGCCGGCAAATCAAGATTAGTAACATATAAGCTGTATCGGTATCTGCCCACCGGTTCATCAAACAATAAAAGTTTGCCTGTGGCTTTGGTAAGTAGCTCACTGTTTTTTCTCACTGCTACCATTCTTCTTGGCTTTTTCCATTCGGGTGATTGGTATTCAAACTCGCATATTTCTATTCCGTCATTTAATGGCCACCATGTTTTTTGTGCGCGTAATTCTCTCTTTATTGTTGGATACATTTTTACAGCGATGATGTAATTGTTTTGTGTTTCGGTTTCCAAATAATTCAAGAAATCGTTTGCGTAAAATCCGCTGTCGGCTCTCACCAATCCTATTTTTTTGTCTTTTAGTATTTCAAAGGTTTCATCAATAAATGCTTTGCAATTACTTAGTGCACCAGTGTTGCCTGGTCGTAGCCAGGCATTGGCTACCATGCGTGTTTCTGCTATGAAGGCCATCAGCGGATGATGGGATGCTCTGCCGGGCTTGCTTGCATTGTATCCGACTTTACTCCCTTCTTGTTCTCCATATCTGGTGATCACAGAGCTGTCAAAATCTATCGTGATGTTTTTTATTTTCAGATTATCAACGAACCATTTTTGCATCGGCACGAACACTTCGGTATTTCTTTTCCAACTGAACTTCTGAAAAAATCTACTGTAAGTACTTTGCGAGGGGGCCTGCTTCCATCCAAATATTTCTTGCAACACTTTGTCGTAACGCAAATAAGCGGAATGACTAAATCTGCCCGCACCTATCCAGATGCTGGTCCAAAAACATTCAATGATTTGAATGGATTCATAGCCGCGGTTTGAACCTTTTTCGGGAAGATTTAATCCACTCATAAATTCTTTTATGCCGATGCTGTCTAGCATGTCTTTCATCAATTTCATTCCGCCCCAGGCTGTTACTTTTTTATCGGTAAATGCTACTTGTATTTCTTTCACCATTCGGGTTGTGTTTGTTTTCTTTGCAAAGCTATGCTCGGCTTTGATTTCAAAAACTTGAATTTTTCCTATTGAATAATCTCGGTTTATTAAAAAAAAGAGCCGCCCCGTATTTCCGGAACAGCTCTTCGGTCATGAAAAGGATAGTTTTATCTGACTATACCTCGAGGGTTAAAGTCTCCTGATACTCTCTCTGGATTTTAGTGGCTTCGGAAAGTTTATGCAGGTAATTTTTCAAATCACCAGTGCGCATGAACTTTTTAGCGTCAGCTTTCACCATTTTATATTGTTCCTTGAGACTGTTGAGGCGATGGATTTTAAGTAACTGTAACATGGCTATAGGTTTTTGTTGGTTAAAAATACATTACAAACATCTAAACAAGCACCGTGCCAAAAAGTTTGAAGCAGAAGAAATTTATTTGTTAAGGAAGGTTAATGCTGATTTATTTGCTAACAGCGGCTCCGTTTTACCAATTAGAAAAACTAATTCCCTCATAGATACTTCGGCTATTTCTGTTTACCAATTTGATTTTCAATCCTGATTTTGCGCTTGCTTTGTTCGTCTATGCCTTTCTTTGACTCGCAGCGTCCCGCGATTGAAGTTCTTTACCTTCGCGGCAGCGTGAAGAATTTTGGGATAAGACGCCCTACCCTCTCCAGTTAAACTTATACCGGAATCCCGCATAGGTTGTACGTCCGAAAATCGGTCCCCAAATCAGGGAACTGTCAAAGAAATCACTGTAGGGCGCTTCGGCAGCGAGAATTGGATTTTTCTGACGGAAGTTGGCGAGATTTTCCACTCCGACATAGAGTTCCAATTTGTTTTTGAAAATTTTCGTGATTTGCGCGTTCATCAATAAGAAATTCGGTGAAGATGTTTCAAGGCGGTAAGGTTCGGGATTAGATGCGGTGAAAGGAATGCGCTTCTGCCCTGTCCAAACCACCGTGTAATCAAACTTCCATGTTTTGCCGGTTTCATACGCGAGATTGATGAAAGCGCGATGCTGCGCCACCAAAGGTTTTTGCATCAGCCCTCGTGTAAAAGTAGTTTGCACATCATACCAGCGGTATGACAATCGAATGTCGAATTTTTTTAATGCTTCATAATCCACCTGTGCCTGCAGGCTGTTGGAAAAAGATTTACCGGTCAGGTTGTAAAAAAGTATTTCCTGCGGATTATTGTCCACATCCACAACCACCTGATCAATGAAATCCGTACGATAGTAGTCCACGCTGACCTGCCCTTCCCGGTGCGCGAGTTTGAAATCCTGCGTGAGACTCGCGCCATAGTTCCACGCCACTTCCGGACGCAGGCGAAAACCGCTTTCCACATCACTTTCATAGACGATACGCACCGCCCGTGAAGTGGCAAGCAAGCCCATGTTTTCGGCAATGATATTCGCAGTGCGCTGCCCTCTGCCGGCTGACAATCTGAGGATAGTTTGTTCCGTGATTTCAAAACGCGTGTGCAGGCGGGGAGTTACAAACACACCGTACAAATTGTTGTAATCCACCCTGCCGCCCGCCACCAATGAAGCCCTATCGCGCAGGGAATAGGTATATTCGAAAAACGCGCCAGCCACACTTTCTGAACGATTGAAGGCGAGACTGTCCATCCGTTCATCCATGTGGTCGAAAAGATAGCTCGCTCCGGTTTTAAATTTATGATTGGAATCAACAATGATTGATTGGAAAATATAATTAGAATAAAAATTGTAATGAGTCGCGTCATAATTGCGCAACCCAAACAGCGATTGGATGTCGTGCCATGAGCCGTTCAACTGCAAACCCATGCTTTTATAAACTTTTTCAGGAAACACATAACCCACTTTTCCGAACGCTTCCATGCGATGTGTTTTGATATTGACGCCATAGGGAAGTTCAGCGTCTGCGATTTGTCCTCGGTTAAATCCTGTTTGTCCGCCAATCTGTTCGTCAATCAATCCTTTCACGCCAAACTCGCTTTCCATGCCTTTGTAATTGTCAAAACGCCAACGGTGCAACGCGGTGGTCATCCATGAGCGGGGAAAATCAAGGAAGCCGTCATTATTTCTGTCCATTTTAAAAGGTTTACCATGCGCATGAAGCAGCGTGGCGGTGCGCCATTTGAGGTTCACCATGTTGTAGAGATTGAGGTTTGTCTCAAGCCTGCCTTCTTCATTGAGATAAACATTCACTAATTGCTCTTCGCATGACTCAGGGCGTTTGAGTTCGACATTAATCTGACCTGCAATGCTTTCAAAACCATTCACCACGGAACCTGTTCCCTTGCTGAGTTGAATGGAATGAATCCACGTACCGGGGATAAATGAAAAACCCTGACCGGCAGCCAAGCCGCGCACGTAAGGGACATTTTCCTGCGTCACCAGCGTGTAAGCGCTTGACAATCCGAGCATCTGAATTTGTCTTGTTCCTGTGAGCGCGTCCGTGAAGGCAACATCCACTGAAGGTGTTGTCTCAAAACTTTCAGACAAGTTGCAGCAAGCCGCCTTGAACAATTCCTGCTCGGATATTTCCTGAGTTTTAATGACATCCATATACGTGACTGAAGTGGTTTTCTTGCGGTAGGTCACTTCCACCTCTTTCAGTTTTTTCACGTTTTTCAAAATAATCGTCAGGAATTCATGTCCTTCCAATTTCAATGTATCCGGTTCATAACCGATATAACTCACCACCAATGAATGCGTCTCATGTTTACACTCCATTTTAAAAAAACCGGTTGAGTCGGTCGTTGCGCCCACAGGTGTTCCGAGCCAGAAAAGATTAGCGCCAATGAGCGGGGCAAGTTCACCGCGTTCATTTTTTTCAGCCACAACCCCTTGCAGGATATCCTGCGCACTGACGGCTGAAATGAAAAAAAACAGAAGGACTATATGAATAATTTTCATGTTCAAATTCTTTTACGGAATAAATTGATTTACTGATGCCGTGCATCGGTTTATTTCTTAAAAAGAAAAGGGTGAGAGCTTCAATCTCTTCTGAAAATCATAAATGAAAAACCTGGAGGTATGCCTGAAGATTGTCAGGCGGAGGCAGTGTTATTAACTGAGGGGGAAACTGATGTATTTTTTGAAAAAAAACCTGAAGCGTGGAAATATAATCCTGAGTAAGAGGTAAAAAATGAACAGAAAGCAGACGGGCATCATCTTTTGAATTGACCGTAAACTCTTCATCAAAACGAAAATATTTATTTTCATCGCTGCAACAGCCATTATCACTCACGACCAATCCGCTTTGACATGAATTCACATCACCTGAAGAGCAGCAGGAAACCTGAACTTCATGGTTGCAGGGTTTCGCCTCTGAAAACACGCCAATATTCACTAACTGTTCACGGCAAAAATGCTGACTGATGGAGAAGCCGGTAGTGGCAATCAGCAAAATGAATGAAAGAATAATATTAAAAATCCGGGTTAACAAGACGGTAAATTATTTTTGTCTGACGCTAAGTTAACGTGTTTTGGAAAAATAAGTTTCAACCCAAACTTTACTACAAGTAATTTTTAAGGAGCTCTTTTATTTCATTGTTTTTCATGAAATTATCAGAAAGAATAATCTTATAACTCATTCAGAAATTCGTTGAGGGGTGTTCCTTTCAATTTTCCTTCCTTCATCAACTTCATTTCTTTAAATCCTTGTTTTAAATTATTGATGATTACCTCTTTGAATCTCCTTCATCAGTTTTTTCTACTTTCACAAATCCAAGACTTTTTATGAGTTTCATAAAAAAAACATATTCCTTCTCAGGCACTTTCAGAATTACTTCTTTCATGATGATAAGATTTTCTTCTAAAAATAAAAATAGATGATTTCTTCAATTATTTTCACCCCAAATGTTTAATGTTGAACAATGAAACAAACCATTCTTGCAGCAATACTTTTCTGCTTTTTTCAATCACAACTGTTTTCTCAAACCATCACAGGAAGTTTTATTCATGACGGTCTGACGCGGAATTACCGGGTTTATCTTCCGCCATCTTTCAACGCTTCCGTGAGAGCGCCATTGGTGATTAACATGCACGGCTTGGGTTCAACTGCCGCGCAACAGGAATTTTACAGCCGGTTTAATCTCGTTGCGGACACTGCCGGTTGTGTGGTCGTATATCCTGATGCTATCAGTAATGAATGGAACATCAGCGGTGCCGGAGTGGATGATGTCGGTTTTATTTCAAAACTGATAGACACCATGCTGGCAAAATATCACATTGATGATTCAAGAGTGTATTCCACTGGGATGTCAATGGGTGGATTTATGAGTTACCGTCTGGCTTGTGATTTAAGTTGCAGGATTGTCGCCATCGCTTCCGTGACCGGTTTATCTGCCGCGAATCCTTGTCAGCCGGACAGACCGGTTCCCATTTTACAGTTTCACGGAACCCAAGACCCGACCGTGCCTTATGGTGGTGTAAGCCCAACAATTCAGAGTTGGGTGCAACGAAATAATTGCCCGGGCACTCCGGTGGTTACGAACCTGCCGGATATTAATACAACGGATAACAGCACAGTCACTTTGAGTGATTATGGACCGTGCGATGACAATACGGAAGTGATTCTTTATACCGTCAATAATGGCGGACATACGTGGCCCGGTGCCACAGTAAATATCGGAGTCACCAATCAAGACATTGATGCCAGCCAACTGATTTGGGATTTTTTCAATCAATATCAATTCACGAATGCTCAACTACACTCTTATGGTTGCGATTCATTATTCGAACCACTAACACTTTTTGTCAAAGAAAACCTGCCTTTGAATCATCAAATTACACCTCAACCCGCGCGTGAATTTATCCGGCTTTTCATTAATGAATCTCATTCAACATTGACATTCAGACTGTTTGATGGAGCCGGAAAACTTGTTAAAACAACTGAGATAAACAACGAACAAGAAACTGTGATTTCTTTAAAAGGATTGAATACGGGATTTTATTTTTATCAACTCTCTGATGAGGCCGGGAAAATGAGTTCAGGAAAATTTTTAAAACAAGAATAAAAAAACATGGACTTTCATCGCTGTAAGAATAGCTTCACTGTTTTTACGCCTTCACCCGGATTCACTCTTAAAAAATAAATTCCGGAATTCAATTCCGGTAATTTCAGTGATTGCATTGGCTCGATTTGAATTTTATCGTGCAAAACGGATTTTCCCATCAGGTCGAAAAGTTCGATTTCCGCTGTGCCGGATGTTTTAAGACCATTCATTTGTATTTGAATAAAATCCTGAGCCGGATTGGGAAATATTTTCACATCCCATTGCACGGCTTGTGCCACCGGTTTTTCGCCCGTATAAATAATATTGGATTGTGTAAAAAATGAAACTCCTCCGCGATAGTTGCCCGCTACCATTTCCAACATGCCGTCACCGCTGATATCGGCAATCGTGATATTGATTCTTTCCCCTTCGTCAATTTTGGAATAATCATCAAAGCGCTTTTCAAAAGTACCTCCGTAAATACTGTCCCTGTCAAACAGATAGACTTTGATATTTCCTTCTTCACTGCCGGAAAGCAGGTACAATTTGCCGGTTGAGTCAAGCGTGGTGATGACCGGTGCGCTGTAACCATTTGGAAAGCCGGGGATACGCACATTCACCCTTCCGAAAAAATTGTTGGTAGGAGTATCACTGAATTGAAAAGCGGAAGCGGTTCCTGTGTTTTCATAATAATGCAGCGTACCGTTTTTTCTGCCGACAACGAGGTCAGGCAAACCATCTCCGTTGACATCATAAATAAATGGAGTTGCAAACTGCCCGATATCAATGCCGAACATTTCAGGCATTACTAAGGAAAACTGCGCGGGATTTCCCGGACCGGCATTATTGCGATAATAATGAAGATAACCTTCCACATCTCCAACAATCATATCTATGTCGCCATCTCCATCCATGTCGCCAAAGGCGGGAACAATCGCGCTGCGATTGAGTTGTGATACGTTGGCATAATCGCGGTCAATCAACCGGAACTCTGGTGATGTAGTCGTGCCGACATTTTCCAGCAACGCCAGACCTGAGCGAAACACCACCCCATTCACATAATAGCCGTAATTGCCCACTACCAAATCCAACAGCCCGTCACCATTGTAATCAAAAAAAGCGGGGTGCGCTCCTTCGCCAAAATCAAGCATGTCATCAATCAAAAAAGTATCGGTGACAAATTGAAAATACGCGCTGTCATCTTTCCCGATATTTTTATAATACCAGATGCAGTTGTAATTTTCAGAAATCAAACGTGCGTTGGGCGCAACGAGCATATCACGATTGCCGTCATTGTTGACATCCACATAAAATGCCGCAGGAAACAAAGGCATCTGAAACGGGCGGTCATACGCAGGAAAAGTAGGGTCTTGCGCGATGGCGCAGGCGGAATCTACCGTACCCCCGTTTAACGCGCGATTGAGCCGGTCATAAGAAACATCTCCCAAAACAAGTTCCAGCAATCCATCCGCATTTTCATCAAAAGCCATCAGGGTAGAGCCTGCATGACGCGGCTCTCCGACTCCGCTTTTTTGCGCGCTGTAATCTATCATTACATTTCCGTCAGCTTTACCGGAACTGTCACAAGTTCTGCAATAACTTAAATCGAGCAGATTGGTGATGCCTGATTCAAAAAAACCTCCCCAGCAATCATCCACTAAATGAAAGAGCACCGTGTCTCCGCAGGTGCCGG
>JBGTCY010000297.1:0-6379 GCA_041748615.1 Chitinophagales bacterium | reverse complement strand
GGGAAATAAGAAAGACCTCGCCCGCATGAACCCGGATGACCCCAAGTATGATCGGCTCATGCTCACGCCCGAACGCATTAAAAACATCGCGGAGGATATGCGCAATGTCGCTTCGCTGAATTATCCCGTGGGAAAAATTTTGATGGAAAAAACTTTACCGAACGGGTTGAAAGTAAAAAAAGTGAGCGTGCCGTTAGGCGTCATCGGCATCATCTATGAGTCGCGCCCCAACGTGACGTTTGATGTTTTTTCATTGTGCCTGAAATCAGGTAACGCCTGCATCCTGAAAGGCAGTCGCGATGCGGAATTTTCCAATAAAGCCATTGCCACTATCATCACGCGTGTACTCGAACAAAACGGGTTGCCAACGGAGATTGTCTATCTCATGCCGCCTGAACGGGAAGCGACTGATGCCCTGCTGAACGCCACCGGGTTCGTGGACATTGTTATCCCGCGCGGCAGTCAACAACTTATCAATTTCGTGCGCGAACATGCGAAAGTGCCGGTGATTGAAACGGGTGCGGGAATCGTGCATACTTATTTTGACAAGAGCGCGGATTTGAAAAAAGGCATCGCGATTATTGACAATGCAAAAACACGCAGGGTGAGCGTCTGCAACGCATTGGATTGCCTGATTATTCATGAAAAAAGACTGAGTGACCTGCCCGCTATCGCTGAACCACTGGCAATAAAAGGCGTGGAGATTTTTGCCGATGAAAAAGCATTTAGAACATTAGAGTCGGTTTATCCAAAACACTTATTACATCCAGCCGATGCAACGAGTTTCGGAACCGAATTTCTTTCCATGAAAATGTCCGTGAAAACCGTTGCCGACATAGACGAAGCGCTGGAACATATCGCGCAGTACAGCTCACAGCACAGCGAAGCGATTATCGCGGAAGATAAAAACGCGCTCAATAAATTTCTGAAAAGCGTGGATGCGGCAGCCGTGTATGCCAACACTTCCACCGCGTTTACCGATGGCGCTCAATTCGGACTGGGCGCTGAAATCGGCATCAGTACCCAAAAACTTCACGCCCGCGGACCGATGGCATTGGAGGAACTGACCAGCTATAAGTGGGTGATTGAGGGGGACGGGCAGGTGAGAGATAGATAATATTTTCAGTTGCTAAATCTCACAAACGCCCCAAGCGGTAACTGCATTCCCGTTTTAGACGACAGCGCCAACTCCCCGATTTCTTTTTTTATTTTACCGAAATGACTTTCAACCAACGTGTCGAGCAAGACTGCGGAAAATCCGACCGAGTAAATATTCAACAGGAAAAAATGTTTTTCAGGCTCAAGCAACTGTTTGCACAATCGGATAAGTTCATTAAGTTGTTCGCTCAACAGCCACTTCTCTCCCTGAGGTCCCCTGCCGTAGGCGGGCGGGTCTAAGATGATGCCGTGATATTTGTTTCCCCTGCGCGCTTCGCGTTGCACAAACTTCATGGCATCTTCTACAATCCATCTTGTTACCCCTTCAAGTTTTGATTGTTGCTTATTTTCATTCGCCCAATTCACTACCTGCTTCACCGCGTCAACATGCACGACTTCCGCACCCGCTGCACAGGCGGCAAGTGTGGAGGCTCCCGTGTACGCAAACAAATTCAGGACTTTGGGTTGCTGCACTTTTTTTGCAGCATTAAAAATGAACTCCCAATTCTCCGCCTGCTCCGGAAAAATGCCGATATGTCCGAAAGCCGTCAGCGAGAGGTTGAATTTCAAATTAAGTTGTGGGCTTTGGTAAGTCATTGTCCACTTATCTTTCATGCCCGGCTTTTTTTGCCAGTTGCCTTTTTCGGAAGTGAGTAGTAAATCAATACGACCTTTTTCCCGCACATACTTTGCATGATGAAGGCTGTCCCATTCTTTTTGTGAAAGTTTTTTATCCCAAACCGCCTGTGGCTCAGGGCGGGCAAGAATAAACTCACCGAATCGCTCCAGCTTTTCAAAATTGCCGCAGTCGAGCAGTTCGTAATCTTTCCAATAGCGGGGAGATAAAATGAGGTAGGGTGAAGTCATGCACAATAATAAGTAATTTCAGCGCTGAAAGACCTGATAGGTTTTAAAAACCTATCAGGTTTAAACTATGCTGATAACCTCCGACAAAAATCCGAAAATCCGGCACATTCTTCGGCTGCGTGAAAAAGCGCGGGAGCGGAAGGAGGAGAAGTTATTTGTTTTCGAAGGTATTCGCGAGTTACAACTTGCTATGAAAGGCGGGGTTGAGGTGAAAGAAATTTATTATTTCCCGGAATATCTTCAGCCGGAAATATTGAATGAATTGAAAAAAAACAGCGGCAACGCGGAGTGGATTGAAATCAGCCGGGCGGTGTATGAAAAAATTGCAGTGCGGGAAAGCACGGAGGGAATTATCGCTGTTGCAGTGATGCGGGAACATGCTTTGGGAAATCTGAAATTATCAAACAATCCTTTGATTTTGGTTGTGGAACAAGTGGAAAAACCCGGTAATCTGGGTGCGTTACTGCGCACGACCGATGCAGCTGCTGTGGATGCGGTCATCGTTTGCGACACAAAAGTTGATTTCTATAATCCCAATGTAATCCGGTCAAGTCTCGGTTGCGTTTTTACTCAGCAAACAGCCGTCTGCACAACGGAAGAAGCGATTACTTTTTTAAAACAAAACAACATCTGCCTTTTCTCCGCCACACCCGATGGCGCGAAAAATTACACGGAAGTTGATTTTCGTATTCCCTGTGCGATTGCAGTCGGTTCCGAAGCGGAGGGATTAAGTCAAGCCTGGCTGAAAAATTCCGATGAAAAAATTGTCATTCCTATGCGCGGTGAAATTGATTCGCTCAATGTATCGGTGTCGGCTGCTGTTTTGATTTTTGAATCCGTGCGACAAAGAAACCCAAACACTTTTTAGTTTTCAAATCACAACAAGGATTCAATATTTTTTTGAATCACTACATCATCCATCACCGAATCATCACATCACCGAATCATCACATCGTCAAATCATCACATCAACGAATCATCTTACTATATTTGCCTCCCAAAATCTCTCCGTAGCTCAGTTGGTAGAGCAAATGACTCTTAATCATTGGGTCGAAGGTTCGAATCCTTCCGGGGAGACCAGACCGAACATTTGAGATTTTCGGCAATTCGTTTTATTTTCAATCCCCTGAAACACTTGTCAATACTGGCTATCAGGGATTTAGCGCTAATAAATTCAGAGATTGAGATTTTCCATTTTCAAAATAGAGTTTACCGATAACTATTGAACCTATTTTTATTTATATTCAATAATAGGTTGATGGCTTATTTCTAAGGATTGAATGACTTTACGAACTGACTGAAGAAGAAATAAAAATTATTGAAAATGGTTAAAACCATTAATAAACCATTGTTCACGAATTATAGCCCACGGTTTAAACCGTGAGCTATGAGAATGGATAACGCATACAAAACCGTTTTAACGGTTTTATAAAAACACCATTGTAATCGAAAATGCCAACGGTTCACAGCCACACACATCGCAAAGTCGCACTAGCAGCCAACACGCAAACTAAAACCTGGCAAAGAGTGTGTCTGTTCCTAAAAAATCTAACATGAAACAACAGTACGAACAATACACCGATGCAAACCACGCGGTTTGGAAAATATTATATGAGCGACAGGAGAAAAATCTAAACAACAAAGCCTGCAAATTATATCATGAAAAGTTAAAAGAACTGAAACCTGTTTTACACGGAGAAAAAGTTCCTGTATTTGACGAACTCAATTCGTTTTTGCTTGACACAACCGGATGGCGGATAGAAGTGGTGAAAGGGTTAATTCCGGTAGATGAATTTTTTGAACTGCTGGCTGTAAAAAAATTTCCATCCTCCACCTGGCTGCGAAAAATGGAACAGCTTGATTATCTCGAAGAGCCGGATATGTTTCATGATATTTTTGGTCACATTCCATTGCTCGCTGATACTGAGTATGCTGATTTGATGCAGTATATGGGTTGCGTGAGTAAATCAAAAAATCACGCACCGGAATGGTTGGAAATTCTTGAACGCTATTATTGGTTTACGATTGAATTCGGTTTAATGCAGGAGAAAGATGAATTGCGTATTTACGGTGCTGGAATTATCTCTTCTTTTGGAGAAAGCAACGCGATTTTTCAGAATCATTTACCGGTATTGCCATTTGATGCAGATGCCATCATGCACCATGAATTCACCAAAAGCGAAATGCAGCAGGAATATTTCAGGGCGAATTCAATATTCCAAATCAGGAATGAGTTGGAAAAATTTGTGAATAAGGGAGCATAAAAAAAACGCCCCCATTTTTATGGAGGCGTTTTAAAGTGTTCAATAATTGGAGCTTATTGTATTGTAACTTTCGAGGTAATTGTTTTACCTGATTTCGCATTGCGCACTTCCACCACATAAATTCCTTTATCAAATTTAGAGGCATCTAAAGTTACCTGATCTCTGAAATTTGTTCTGAGCGCTTCCTGACCAATGGTATTGTAGAGCGTTAACTGGTACTCCTGTTTAATATTCATGTAAATATTAATCTGCTCAGAGGCGGGATTCGGATAAAGCGTGATATTTAAATCATCGCTTGCTCCGGGTTGCACTTCTGAAATTCCAATATAGTTTTTATTGTAGATAGGAAATGAAATACTGGTGGGATATTCCGGTGAGTGAGCAACGCGTTGCACGGCTACTCGCGGAGCCATTTCCTCTCCATTGAAGATATATTTCTGTCCATCCAGCGGTTGTCTTCTGAAAAAGTCCCCATCTGCAATCGGCAGGTTGGGATTGACCTGGTAGCGGGTGTGATTGCTGCTGCTAATCAGAATTTTGATTTTATGTCCTTTACCCCACGTGTAGGCTATCGGCATAATCCGGAAAACATACTCGTAGATTTCACCGATATTGATATTGGTGAACGGAAGGTTCGGGTCTTCATGTCCGTCATTTTCCGCCATGTATCGTGCATAATCCCTCGCGCGCGCATTCACACATCCTTCCACAACAAAAAACTGTCTGCCATCCGGATACACGTCCAACACTCTCACGAAAAAGTCAGTATCCGTAGGACCGTCCACAGCTCCACCCGGATTACTTTTTGCATAAAGCGTCACAACCGGAAAACCAATCACGCTGACCGTGTCTTTCAGTAACTCTGTTTCGAAAGAAACAACACCATGTCTGTCCATCGTCCTGTGTTTCCATCTGGTGTCAGCAAGGTTAATCTGTCCATGACTGTTGCCGTTTCTTACAACGGTGCTTTGATGACCATCCGGCAACCTGACAATCATATTTGCTCCTCCAATTGAATAAACTTGATCATCCGGGTCATGCACATAAATCGTATATCCTTCATCCTGATCGGGAGCATATTCATTCAGCTTTCCACCCTGGTGCATATACATTTTTTGCCAGGAGATATCATTCACCAAGGGGAATGTGTCAGCGCCAAACCAATAATTTCCGGCAGTATTATTTTCAGCAATACCGTCATCAACAGGACCGATGACATAAAATCTGACATCGGGCACATTTACAAAATTGATGGAGTCAATGGCTGCACCGATTTGGTCGCCACTCAACTCGGGAATAATCGGTTCTCCCAATGGTGGAATATCAATTGTTTGAGAAGAGATAATGCCAAACACATCAATATCAAGCTTCAGACCTTTTAAATCACCTGTGCCGTTGATGAAGTTGATGAGTTCAATGAAAGTGATTTTATAATCTTCTGAGGGTACTCTTACTTTAATGGTTCCGCCTGCAAGGTTTTGCCACTTGCGGCTTTCCGGCAACAATACTTTCGGCACTCCGATATTTGCATAATTGTTATAGTTGAGCGTATATCTGAACCAGCTCACGATTTCAGATTTCAATAAATTCTCCACTTCAAGTTCATCAAGGTCAACATTTCCCAAGTCAAATCCAATCAAATCGGCTACATTTTCTTTATACTGCATGTCACCTGTTTGGGTGCTTCCAATCGTTTGATGCGCCCAGGGACCGATTACTAATTTTTGCAGTTTATTATTCACCGGACCGGCATGTTCACGCATCAGTCTCCATGTTTCTATTTGTCCATCGGTGAAGATATCCCACCAGCCCGTGAGATGGTAAGCGGCAACATCCTTGTTGCGGTAACGGCTGTAGTTCAAATTTGGAAGCGGAGTGAACAAATCATTCGGGTCAATGGATTCGCCAAATTCATTCACCGGAGCGAAACTGGCATCCATGTCAGCCCTGCCTGCTGAATTTGGGTAATATCCGGGAACCCCGCCTTCATATCTCATTCTCACGAAATGGTCAATCGCCAAAGTAGAAGCGTCAAACTGATTAGGTTGAAATGTTTTGGTTCTGCCATTGATGGTCAATGTTTTGGGTAA
>JBGTCY010000296.1:0-2856 GCA_041748615.1 Chitinophagales bacterium | reverse complement strand
ACTAACGAAAACACCTGTGGAAGTGAATGACTATCCAGGATTTGTTGCGAACCGCATCTTGATGCCGATGCTCAATGAAGCCATCATTACACTGCACGAAGGAGTTGCCGGAGTTCATGAAATTGATACCGTGATGAAACTCGGCATGGCGCACCCGATGGGACCGCTGCAATTAGCGGATTTCATTGGGCTGGATGTGTGTCTTTCAATTTTAAATGTACTCTACGTAGGGCTTGGCAATCCGAAATATGCTCCGTGTCCGCTTTTAGTCAACATGGTGACTGCCGGTCATCTCGGAGTAAAATCAGGAAACGGTTTTTATACCTACACGCACGGCACGAAAGAAATGGTTTTAGCGGAGCGTTTCAAACCGGTAAATAATATATGAAAAGTGCAATGAAAGTAAATTCCGATTAAAAGCTCAATTTAATCGTCATTGCGAGCGAGGAACGAGCGAAGCAATCCCCTTATTGCAGAGGATTGATTCACGAAAAAACGGAACAGGTTGGGAAGGACATTCCCTCAGAACAATAATTCCCTCGTAAGTTTTTGAAAGAACCCTGTCATTAAGGCGCATTTCCAAAATAACAATTCCCAATGTGTCTATCTTCTAAAATCTAATATCTGATAGCGGATAGCACAAATTCAAGATGATATTTTGACAACATTCTCAAAGATTCGGATTTGTTAACAAATTGAAATCTTTTTTTTCGGTTTCTGAACCATTCTTAGGATTGTTAACTTTACAATTCCAAAATTGACACTCTCCCGCTGATCTTCAAAATGAAATTTTCTTATTTTTTTATTGCCATCCTATTTTCCACTAACCTGCTATTCGCGCAGGGAAAATTGGTCAGTTATCAAACTGTGGGTTCCTACAGTACCGGTGAGTTGGAGGAAATCTGGAAGAAAAACAAAGTGCCAAAATTCATCGCGCCTATCCGGTTTGGCATTGATATTTACGAGTTGATTTATTTAACCTGCTGGCATGACGGTCAGCCGGTACAAGCATCGGGATTATATTTTGTGCCGAAAATTTCGAACAGCGAACTGCCGCTGATATTTTATCATCACGGAACCCGCATTGAGAAGGAACGGGGTACCAACATCCGGGGCGAAAACGCGATTTGCGCAGGATTTGCAGCCGATGGATATTTAGTGGCGATGCCCGACTATATCGGGTTGGGGAAAGGGGAAAAATTTCATTTGTATCAACACGCTGAATCCGAAGCGACCTCCTCTATTGACATGTTGTATGCGGTTCGTGAATTAAACCTGATTTTAGGGATTGAACAAAATGAGCAATTATTCATCACCGGCTATTCGCAGGGCGGTCATGCCGCGATGGCGCTCCACAAAAAAATTCAGGAAGATTATAGTCAGGTATTGAAAGTGACTGCTTCCGCGCCCATGTCAGGAGCGTATGACATGTCAGGTGTTCAAAGCGGGACAATGATGGAAGCCTATACAGCTCCGGGCTACCTGCCATATCTGCTCATCGGATACAATGATATCTATCATCTTTTTGACGAAGAAATCTATTCGGTGTTCAAAGAGCCGTATGACAGTATCATTCGCGACTTGTACAACGGCCAACATTCGATGAGAGTCATCAACAAACAGCTTCCGGATATTCCGAGCGACATGTTGCGGGAAGAATTAGTAGAACTTTATCTGAATGACCCGGATTTTCCGCTGAAAAAAGCATTGAAAGAAAATAATGTCTATGACTGGAAACCCGAAAGTCCTATGCTGATTTGTTATTGTAAATCGGACGAACAGGTGACTTATAAAAATGCGCTGGTAGCTTATAAAACAATGCAGGATAACGGCAGTCGGTTTGTAAAACTTAAACACGCGGGTAAAAAATTTTCGCACAACAAATGCGCTTTGCTGACAACTTTTTACACCAAGCTTTTTTTTGACAGCATCCGCAATGGAAGCGAAAAGGGCAGAAAAGGTTCGTTGGTCAAACGCATGGTGGTTTCTGTCAGTAAAATGAAATTGAGAAAAAAATGAAACTGAACTCAGTTCATGTTTCCGACCGGAATCAATACTTCAACGACATTTCCTTTGCCGAGGTAATTAATTTCCAGCATTGATTTTGCCAATGCGATTCCCCGCCCGTGATTATCAAAAATGCGACCCGGGTCAAATTCAAGGTATTTGCGGTAGTCAAATCCTTCTCCTTCGTCTTCCACGATAACTTTTAAAATTCCTGATTCGCGTTTCACATTCACGAGCGCTTGTTTTTGTTTGAATTCAGGAAGTGAAAGCCTTTCCATGATTTCGTTGTACAGGCGGTTTTCTTCAATCAACTGAGTTTTTTCTTCGTAGCCGATTCCAAGGTTGCCATGCTCCACCGCGTTGGTGAGCAATTCGCAAATCAGCAGCGCTTTGTCGGGTGTTTCGCTGGCATTCGCAATTTGCAATGACATACGTTGTGCGTCATCCGGTGTTCTCACACTGAAAGTGCCGCTTAATAAATTCGCAAACGGGTTTTGCGCTTCCCGCAATTGTTTTTTCAAAATGAACAACTGCTGATAATCAAAAACCGCACGATTGACAATAGATTTTAAAAAGTCTTTGTTGAAAGGTTTGGTAACATAATAGTAAGCGCCTGAATCAATTCCCATTTGGATGTCTGACTTTTTGGTGTGCGCGGTCAACATCACAACCGGAATGTCTTTATACCGGTCGTCTTTCTTCATGAGCTTGAGCAGTTCCAATCCGCTGACACCGGGCATTTCCCAATCAAGTACCATCACCGCCACTTCATGATGATTGAACGGCATCCACTCCATCGCTTCTTTACTGTTGAATTTCGATTCGAGCAGATAGTTTTCTTCTTTGAAA
>JBGTCY010000295.1:0-19492 GCA_041748615.1 Chitinophagales bacterium | reverse complement strand
CAGCCATGAGGAAATTGCCAAAGAGCTGAATATTCAACGGGAATCCGCCACGCGCCTTATCCGGAAGTTGAAAGATTTAGGCTACATCGAAACCGGCAGAAATATCATCCGGATTTTGAAGAAAGCGGAATTACTCGAGGGATAATAAAAAATTTTGAAAGTGACCATTGTTACTTAAGTATTTTTCAAGTTTTTTCAAATTTGAAAAAACTTGAAAAATGAAAATCATCTTCCTCATTGGATTATCCCTCATTGGAATTATAAATACTGGAATCGCCCGCGATAATTTCCGTTATGAACTTCAAATGACTCCGGTTTCAATTCCCAACCTGCCGGGTCTGCATTCTTATGCGTTTGCTCAGCATGATAATAAATGGTTAATCATAGGCGGAAGAAAGGACGGTTTGCATGCCCGGCAACCTTTTAACTCTTTTCCTGCTGCAAGTAACAATACCGATATTTATGTGATTGATGTCAGCAATCAGGTTTTCTGGAGCGTTTCGATAAACTCACTTCCTGCGGGAATCGCTGAACAACTTCAATCTACCAACAAGAATTTTCATCAGGTAGAAGATACACTCTATATCATTGGAGGATATGCTTTTTCAGCTACTGCAAATAATCATCTTACATTCCCCTCTTTAACGACAGTTCAGGTTTCACTACTGATGAATGCCGTAATCAGTAATAGCACAATTACTCCTTACTTTAAACAGATTTCAGATAACAATTTTGCAGTCACAGGCGGACAACTTGGTTTTATTGGGAATACATTTTACCTGATTGGAGGTCATCGTTTTGATGGCAGATATAACCCGCACGGACCCACTCACGGACCGGGATTCTCGCAATCCTACACGAATCAAATCCGAAAGTTCACAATTAATAATAGTGGGACACAACTCAGTTACTCAAATTACCAGACGATAACAGATGCAATTCACCTGCACAGGCGAGACTACAATTTACTGCCACAAATATTTCCGGATGGCACTTTTGGTTACACGATTTCATCCGGTGTATTTCAGATTACAGAAGATTTACCTTTTTTATATCCGGTAGAAGTGACAGAAAACGGATATACACCGGTTACCGGATTTAATCAATATCTGAGTAACTACCACTGTGCAACAGCATCTCTCTATGACAGTATTAGTAATGAAATGCACTCACTATTCTTTGGAGGCATGAGCCGTTATTACTATCAAAATGGTCAGCTTGTGCAGGACGATTTGGTGCCTTTTGTAAAAACCATCAGCAGGATGACCCGTTATGCGGATGGTTCGATGCATGAATTCCAGTTGCCGGTGGAGATGCCCGGATTGAAAGGTGCAAGTGCTGAATTCATCATTAATCCGGAACTTACTTCGTATAAATCCGAAATCATTCTTTTAAATCAACTGGCATCAGACACAATTATAATCGGACATGTTTTCGGAGGCATTCTCAGTCCAGGTTTAAACCCTTTCAGCAATAATCAAACACAAACTACCAGCGCTGACAACTCAATTTATGCGGTTAGCCTGATTAGAAATGAAAGTGTCGGAGAATTTGAAATCAATGGAAAAAATCCTTTCAGTTTTGAAGTGCTTCCGAACCCTTCAAAGCATGAAATACAGTTGACATATGATTTGCCCTATGCTTCTAAAACAGAATATTTTATTACATCAGTTGATGGAAAAATTTTGATGAAGGGACAAATATTGAATGCCGTTACCGGTAAAAACATTGAAAAAATATTATTGGATAAAAACATCACCCCTCAGCTATTATTCGTCACAATGATTTTTGACAAGAAATATTTTGCTGTCAAAAAAATTGTAAAGGAATAAAAATATTTATTGAATGAACGCTTAAGTAACATTCATCACAAACATTACTCTCCCATCTTCTCAACTTTGCTTTATTAAAGTGAATTCGTTAACATTTTAAAAATACAAACATCATGAAAGTAGAACAAATTTATACCGGATGTATCGCCCACGCGGCATATTATCTTGAGAGCAAAGGCGAAGCCGCCATCTTTGACCCGTTGCGCGAAGTGCAGCCATATATTGACCGCGCGAACCGGAATAGCGCAAAAATTAAATACGTTTTTGAAACACATTTTCATGCCGACTTTGTGAGTGGACATTTAGACCTCGCGAAAAAAACAGGGGCAGCTATTGTGTATGGTCCCACAGCGAAACCGGGATTTGAAGCCATAGTCGCTGAAGACAACCAGGTGTTCACCGTTGGGGATTATCAAGTGAAAGTGATTCACACACCCGGGCACACCATGGAAAGCTCCACCTACTTGCTGATTGACGAAAACGGAAAGGAGCACGGCATCATCACAGGCGACACCTTGTTTATTGGCGATGTGGGACGTCCTGATTTAGCACAGCATGTGGTTGCCGACCTCACACAGGAAAAATTAGCTTCATTGCTCTTCGATTCGCTCCGCAACAAAATCATGCCGCTGAGCGATGACCTGATTGTGTATCCCAATCATGGTGCCGGCAGCGCCTGCGGAAAAATGATGAGCAAAGAAACTACCGATACGCTGGGTAATCAGAAAAAATATAATTACGCGCTGCGGGCGGATATGACACGCGAGGAGTTTATCAAAGAATTATTAACCGGACTGACCACACCACCAGCCTATTTTCCGAAAAACGTCATCATGAATATCAAAGGTTACGAAAGTCTTGACACCGTGATGAAACGCGCTTTGAAAGCATTGTCGCCTGATGAGTTTGAGGCGGCAGCCAATGAGACGCACGCGCTGGTGCTGGATACCCGCAATGCCAATGAGTTTGCAAAAGGATTTATTCCCAACAGCGTGAACATCGGTCTCGATGGCAACTTCGCGATGTGGGTGGGCGAAATGGTTCCGGACATCAAACAGGAAATCCTGATTGTGGCTGAACCAGGCAGCGAACAGGAGGTGGTCACACGTCTTTCCCGCGTTGGATATGATTTCGCCATTGGATTTCTTGACGGTGGTTTTGATGCATGGAAAAAAAGCGGAAAAGAAATGGAAACCGTGAGCCGTATTTCAGCAAATGAATTTGCACAACAAATTAAATCCGGAAAACCATTGGTCATTGATGTGCGGAAGAAAAGTGAATTTGACTCGGAGCATGTGGTGGACGCTGTGAATATTCCGCTCAATCAATTGAATCAGTATCTTTCTGAAATCCCCAAAAACCAGCCCTTCATCCTGCATTGCGCTGGCGGCTATCGCTCAATGATTGCCGCATCCATGCTCAAACAAAGAGGATGGAAAAACTTCAGCGATGTAGCGGGCGGTTTTGGGGATATCAAAAAAACAGAAGTTCCGAAGACCGAATATGTTTGTCCAACTACTTTATTATAAAAAAATGAGCAAACTATTAAATTTCAAATACACACTCGCAGGGTTGGTGATAGGTGCAATTGCCGGTTATCTCTACTGGCAATTCATCGGTTGTATGACCGGCAGTTGCGCCATCACTTCCAACCCGGTCAACTCTACGCTCTATGGCGCTTTCCTGGGCGGGATGGTAATGACCACTTTCAAAAAAGACAAGGAAAATCATTCAAAAGAAAATCTGAAAAAACCATTCAATAACTTTTAAAAACCAAAAACATGAATGCAGAAACTATCATCAGAAACAAACAGGGAACCATCGTAGATGTGCGAACCAATGAAGAATTTCAAAGCGGACATGCCGCGGGAGCTGTTAACATTCCCTTACAACAAATAGGCAATAGGCTGAGCGAATTAGACAACTTGCCAAAACCGCTGGTGCTTTGCTGCGCCTCAGGCGGCAGAAGCGGGCAAGCGGAATATTTCCTGACTCAAAAAGGAATTGATTGCTGCAATGCAGGCTCCTGGTTCGATGTTCATCAAATTCAAAACAGTCAAACAGTTTAAACAATGTTAGAAACAATTAAAAATATTTTGGGCATGGGACCAGCAGTCAACTATGCTGAATTGGTCAGGCAAGGAGCGGTCATTTTGGATGTGCGCACAAAAGGTGAATACGCGGGCGGGCACATTAAAGGCTCGGTCAATATTTCTGTAGATGCGTTACAGCACCATCTTGGAAAACTGAAAGACAAAAATAAACCCATTATCACCTGTTGCGCTTCCGGAATGAGAAGCGGGGCTGCTAAAAGTTATCTTGAATCCCAGGGATTTAAAAAGGTTTACAATGGCGGGAGTTGGAATAGTTTGAAAAACAAAGTCAGTTAAAGCAATAGTTCGTTACTTTTTCCAAAGGATAGAGCTTTAGCCATGACCTGAAAAACTACCGAAGTATTGATAAAGGAAGAATTAAATTTTGTCGCTTACTTTTCTCAACTCCGCCACATTCTCGATATGATACGTCTGAGGAAACATGTCCACCGGTTGCATCCTTACAATTTCGTAATGCGGAACAAGCAAGGCGATGTCACGTGCCTGCGTGACCGGGTTGCAACTGACATAAATAATTTTCGGAGGCGCCATTTCAAGCATGGTATTAATGAGTTTGGGATGAACACCGGCACGGGGCGGGTCAATGAACAGCACATCAGGTTTGCCATGTGATGTAATAAACTCTGGGGTTAAAATTTTTATCACGTCTCCGGCAAAAAAATCACAATTGGAAACATGATTCCGAAGGGCATTTTCTTTCGCGTCAATAATGGCTTCTTCCAACTGCTCAACACCGATGACTTTTTTACAATATCGCGCGAGATACAGCGAAATGCTCCCCGTGCCGCAATATAAATCATACACGGTTTCATCGCCTTGTAATCCGGCAAATGCAACTGCCGTATCAAACAACCGTTCCGCCTGCGGCACGTTCACCTGGAAAAATGATTTCGGTCCGATGTGAAAAGTCAATCCCTCCAACTGTTCGCGAATGAACGGAGCGCCATGATATGTGACTACTTCATGGTCGGTGAGCGCGTCATTGCCGCGCGGGTTGATGACATAGTTGAGCGAGGTGATTTGTGGAAATGTATTTTTCAAAAATTCCATCACGCTGCCAATCGTTTCTTTATCCGCTTTAAAAAAAGTGACAATCACCATTGTTTCGCCCAGCGTGGAAGTGCGGATAATCAGCGTGCGCAACATGCCGTGTTGCTCGCGCAAATCAAAAAATGGAATCTGTTGTTGAACGGCAAAATCCTTCAGCGCTAAGCGAATGGTGTTGGAAGGTTCAGGCTGAAGATGACATTGTGCAATGTCAATCACTTTATCAAACAAACCCGGCTTGTGAAAACCGAGCGCGGGATGCAAAGGAATATCAGAACCGGCAAGCTCCGCCATTTCTTCTTTGGTGAGCCATTTTTTGTTGGAAAAAGTATATTCGAGTTTGTTCCGGTAAAAAGAAGTTTGTTCGCAGGCAATCACTTCCGGTATTTCGGGGAAATCCAATTTCCCGATTCTGCGAAAAGCATCTTCGACAAACTGCCGTTTGAAAGCCAATTGTTTATGGTAAGTCACATTTTGCCAGGTGCAGCCACCGCACGTTCCGAAATGTTTGCAGAAAGGCACGGTGCGAAAAGCGGAAGTGTGATGAATCGTGACCGTTCGTGCAAAAGCATGACCTTTCTTTTTCATGTAAACAAACGCGTCCACCGTTTCACCGGGCAACGCATTTTCCACAAACACCACTTTTCCGTTGTGCCGTGCAACTCCGCGTCCGTGAATTTCCACGTCCGTGATTTCAAGATTTTCAAGCAGGAGCGATTCTTTCATGAAGCAAAGAAACTAAGGAATATCATAGCTTTGTTTGACAAAACAAATAATATTTTTTCACGTAAAAACACACGGTAACAGTGCAATTACTGATTGAAACTGTTAACAACATTCTGCACATCCGCATCAGCGGGGAATTAGATGCTAACTCGTCCATCGAGTTGGATGACGTGTTCAGGGATGCGCTGAGTCAGCGCAGGTCAAAAATTATTGTTGACTGTCTTGAATTGCATTACATTTCCTCGGCAGGCATGGGTGTTTTTCTTTCTCATTTGGATGACATTAAGAACCTGGGAGGCAGGTTGGTTTTTTATAACATGTCCACGGGTGTTTTCAGTATCTTCGAGATACTGGGACTCCACAACATGATTGATATTGTGAACGAAAAGGAAGAGGCTGAGAGAATATTCAATGAAAGTTAACCTGACAACTGTTTGCTCCACGCGCGCCCTGGAAGAGATACGCAGCTTCCTCAATAAATATTTTAAAGACACCGAACTCACCGATTCCGAAAAAAATCAGTTGATTCTCGCCATTGATGAAGCGATGGCAAACGCTATTATTCACGGAAACAACAGCGATGCCACTAAGTCCATTTCCATGGACATTGATTTTTCCGAAAAGCGCATCGTCATTGAAATCAGCGACATCGGTTTGTTTGATGAATCACTCCGCAAGGAAAAGGTGAATAAAGACATCAAGGATGTCATTAAGGAAAAACAAAAAGGCGGTCTCGGTTTAAAACTCATCTACTCCATCATGGACATTGTCACTTTTTATACCAAAGACAACAAAAGCTACTGCATGATGGTGAAGTTGTTTGGGGAGGAAAAGTAGATACAGATGATAGATCCAATTGTAAGATTAAAATCTGAGGTGTTGTTCCCTTGTCCCCTGCCCCCCTCACCTGCCCCCTTAAAAGAACTTAACATTCTCCGCAGCGGTTGTTAGCTTTGCAATTGCAACCTTATGTTATTCGTATCAGATAAAGCCAAAGCGCAAATTGAAAAAATCCGTCAGAAAGACAACCTGACATCTGAACACTTTATCAGAGTGAGTGTTACGACTGGAGGCTGTTCCGGGTTTACCTACAAAATGGATTTCGACAATCAGCCGCGTCCTGATGACCAGGTGTTTGAGGATAAAGGCGTTAAGCTGGTAACGGATTTAAAAAGTTTCCTGTACGTGTTTAACACCACGCTGGATTTTTCTGACGGCTTTGACGGCAAAGGTTTTTATTTCAACAACCCCAATGCTTCCCGCACCTGCGCCTGCGGTGACAGTTTCGCGGTTTAAAAGTTTTCTTCCATCATCCCGACTGTTTGTTTTCTTTTCCGCCATCTCAATGGCAGGATGATGAGATAGTAGATTGCCACAATCAAGATTCCGATGAGGAAAAAAACAGTGGCAGCCGGACGCAATCCGTCATCATAGTAAAACTCGCCTATCATCCAGATGCCATTGGCACAAATCCAGAGACACACGGGAATATTGTGAAACAACTCGGATTGAATGCTGCGCCAGCGCCAGGTGATATACACCGCTGCTATAAAAGTCGGAAAAATCATAAAGGTGCCGAATGCCTTGAAATCAAGTATCCAGCAAATGTCTTTAAACAGCCACAACACGATGTGGAAGTTTTCATAATCGCGAATATTTTTGAAAAACATCAGGGGAGAGTTTATCCTTCAAACAACGGAAACCCTCCGGCAAACTTTTTCACTTCCCCGCGAACGGACGCAATCAGCTTTTCATTTTCAGGCTCGGTAATCAGGCGGTCAATCCAGTCAACGACTTGCAGCATGTCCCGTTCTTTCATCCCGCGGGTGGTGACAGCCGCGGTTCCAATGCGCATCCCGGAAGTCACCATCGGGGATTTATCATCAAATGGCACCATATTTTTATTTACGGTAATTTCCGCTTTGCCGAGCACAGCTTCCGCCAGCTTACCGGTAATGTTTTTAGAGCGCAGGTCAATCAGCATCAGGTGGTTGTCCGTGCCCCCCGAAATTACTTTGTATCCTCTCCTGACAAACTCGTCCGCCATGACACTCGCATTCGTTTTCACTTGTGCGATGTAAGTTTTATAGGCGGGAGTCAGCGCTTCATAAAACGCAACTGCTTTTGCCGCGATGACATGCTCTAAGGGTCCGCCTTGTGTTCCAGGGAAAACACCGGAATCCAGCAACGCGGACATTTTGCGCAGTTCACCTTTGGGTGTTTTCAATCCCCACGGGTTTTCAAATTCTTTCCCCACCATGATCACACCCCCTCTCGGTCCGCGCAGAGTTTTATGCGTGGTGGAAGTTACAATATGGCAATAATCTAAAGGATTGTTCAATAATCCGCAGGCAATCAGTCCGGCAGGATGCGCGATGTCCGCGAGCAAAAGCGCGCCTACTTTATCGGCAATCTCACGGAATCGTTTGTAATCCCAGTCGCGGGAATAAGCGGACGCGCCACAGATAATCAATTGAGGTTTTTCCTGCAATGCCGTTGCCTCAACCTTATCCATGTCAATGATGCCGGTAGCCTCTTCCACTCCGTAAAACGAAGGCGCATACAGTTTGCCTGAAAAGTTGACGGGAGAACCGTGTGTGAGATGCCCTCCATGCGAGAGATTGAATCCTAAGATTTTGTCACCCGGCTTCAGCACCGCGAGCATCACCGCTGCATTCGCCTGCGCTCCCGAATGCGGTTGCACATTGGCATATTCCGCGCCAAACAACTCTTTCAGACGGTCAATCGCGAGTTGTTCCGATTCATCTACATTTTCGCAACCGCCATAATATCTGCGCCCCGGATATCCTTCCGCGTATTTATTGGTAAGCACACTTCCCATCGCTTCCATCACCTGCGGACTGACAAAATTCTCCGAAGCGATTAATTCAATTCCATGTGTTTGCCTTTCCAATTCTTTTTGGATGATGTCAAAAATGCGGGTATCTCGTTGCAGTTGACCGTCTTTTTTCGTTGCGGTAGTTTCCATGCGGTAGTTATTTGTACAAAAGTAAGATGAATTTTTTTGGACAGTAGGAGCAGGAGAGATCAGTACAAATTGTGGCAACCGCCACCCTTCGACTCCGCTCAGGGTGACCTTGCGCTTATCATTCTCAATCAGCCAAGCCCGATTTCTTTCAATGTTTTCTTCGGCAATTTCGTTCGGATTAAATCATAAGACTGTTTGATGTACGCGTGCATCTTTTGTTCCGAA
Organism: Chitinophagales bacterium; assembly: GCA_041748615.1. Lineage (GTDB taxonomy): Bacteria > Bacteroidota > Bacteroidia > Chitinophagales > CAIOSU01 > JBGTCY01. The sequence continues at coordinate 10,559 of JBGTCY010000295.1, read as the reverse complement.
AACATTTCCGGTGATTCAATTAAAACCCATTGATAACGGGCGAGATAAGGCGCAGGAATAATTCCGGGTTGAGCTATCAGTTTGTCATATTCTTCATCCATGACTTTGAAGCACACCGTGAAAACTCCTTCCAGCGGAACCACGCAAAACATTTTATTTCCAACCAGAAAACATAAATCATTATTCCATTTAACATCCTCTGTTACAGCCGGAAGATTCAGGCAATATTTGCGAATGGATTCGATGTTCATTTGAAAATTTGTCAAAGATTAGAGGACTTGTTGCAGAGTATTTTTAGGCACTTTTTCAAAATAACTTTCATCATCAATTTAATATCTATAGTTAAAGTACAGACAATTTTCAATACAACAAAAACCTTATCCTTAAAGTTAACAAACCTTAGTAACAAACAAACACCCTCCTGATAGAACCTTATTAACCTTATCAAAATCTCATATAGCCGGAATAAGGTCAATAAGGTAGCCGGGGTTAGCGATGACCTTTGTTACTAAGGTTAATAAAAAGAGGATAAGGTTAAAAATAACTATCTGATTACTGATAACACAAATTAGGTATATTATTATGAAAACATTACTAATCATTCCTTGCTATACCTGAACAAAAATTCCTTCTCTTCTTTTGAAAGGCTGTCATACCCGGAGCGGGCGATTTTATCTAAGATTTCATCCACGCGTTTTTGTTTGTCCACCGATTCAGCGCTGCCGGAGCGAGATTTTTTTCGTGATTCCTGCTTGCCGGTGCGGTAAACTACATGCGGCTCTTTTTTTCGTGAAAAAATACTGACCAATCTGTTTGTGAAATTATTGAACGGGATTGACCAGTCATGACCGACTTGCAATTGTTTAATAAATACATAGCCGAACAGCGCTCCGCCAAGATGTGCGATATGCCCACCGGTGTTATATTCCGGAATACTCACAAGGTCAATGGCAATCATCACCAACGCGATATACTTAATCCGTACCGCTCCGAAAAACAACAGGAAGACCGTGTAGTCAGGAACCAATGTGGCGGCAGCCACTACGATGGCAAGCACCCCGGCTGACGCGCCCAGCGCTTTCACATAAGGCAAAGAGGGTTGCAATGCCGGAAAAATATTGTATGAAATAATCAGCAACGCAGCGCCTGTCAGTCCGCCATAAATGAAGAGTGGCAATATTTTTTTATTGCCGATAAATTCCTGGATGATTTTTCCAAACCAGAACAGCCATAGCATATTAAATAATAAATGCAGAATGCCCTGATGTGTGAAAATATGGGTGAGCAATGTCCATGGACGTTTGAGCAGTTGCATTGTGTCTGCCGGAAGCATGACCCATTCAAGCATGTTTGACATCCAGAGGTCGGAAGTTGCGCGGCTCGAATGAATCAGGAACACGACTACATTTACGATATTGATGAGCAGGAATATCGCAACATTGATAATGATGAGTTGCGTAACGGTGTTGCCGCTCGTAAACTGCCGCTTCAGGTCGTCAAGGATGGAAGATTTGCCGTACATCTTAATTTATCTGACTTGCTTTGAAAATATTGAGAAACTAAATTTTAAAAACTTTGATTATAAGAATTTCCCGCTCAATACTTTGATACAGGGTTCCGTTGAGTAGGACACAATACAAGTGCAATTTGTTCTACTCATGCTCTTTTTTTCAAAAAAAAACCGCTTTTCAACTTTTTCATTACTTATGCCGAAACAACTCAGGTTTTCGAATAATGAAACGGTAAAACATTCGGCATTAACCGAGAGTACGTCTCTTTTCTTTCGAAAATTCGACTACTCTCGGTATAAAATCAAAGTCTTGAATTGCTTTTCTTTTTTATTTTCTCCTGCAAGATTAAATAAAAACTATCGCGCGGCTTGCAACCCAAACGGGGTTTTTGAATGTTATTGGAGTATGTGTTTTTATGACCTGCGTCTATTCGCGTGTCATGGAAATCGAATTCAACTAATGAAAACCGACTGAACTCACACTCATGCCTGCTCATGACCTTTACCGATTGCTGGGTGTTGAAGCCAATGCTTCACCCAACGACATCAAATCGGCTTTTCGTAAGCTGGCGCTCAAATTCCACCCTGACCGCAACACCGACAATCCGGATGCGATTGAAATTTTCACTGCCATCCATAAGGCGTATGAAATACTTTCCGACCCGAAAAAACGAAAGGAGTATGACCGCACCCGTTCCGCAGGCGCAAGGATAGTTTTTCCCGAACCGCCTTTGCGCACGGTGATGGACCATACCAAAGTCCGGCTCGCGGTGGATAAGCGCGTAATTCAATTGGATGAATATCTGAGCGCGGTCATCCGGATTTTTGAAAACAAAAGCCAGGTAAGCCTCAATGGACTTCAGCATTTTGAAATTGCGGAAGGTCCGGTTATCAATTCGTCTTTCCCGCCCGGCAGGGATACTCCGGAAGTGGAAATCACTTATTTGCTGAAGCCCAAAGAAACCGGCTACATGGAAATCGGCCCGGTATCTTATGTGGCAAACGGCACGAAATATCTTTCCGACTCCGTGCATGTGAAAGTGAACCTGCCGCCCGCGTTGGTGCAGCACCGTCCGGCATCGCGGTTTGAAAATTTCCAGTCGGGGATTATTATGACATTGATTGTCACTTACAGTGTTTTAATTGGTTACAACATCTGGAAATATGATGTGCGCCCATATGTGTCGTATGCTGAATTACATTCAATGTCACCTTCCGCCTCGTTGCTTCCCGTCAGGCAGGATGTTCGTCTTGAAACTGGCGCTTCTCCTTACGCGTATTTCTATGGCAGCGGTTTGTCAGATGAGCAATCTTTGCATCAGATTATTTTTCACAACGGAAAAGCGTTTGACGCGGTGGTGCTACTGACCGAAACCGCCACGCATCAAATCATTCGTCATCACTACATCCGCGCGGGGGATGATTTCGTGATGCGCCACATTCCTGATGGCAGCTATTATCTCAAAACTTTTTTCGGAAACGATTGGAATCTTGAACTTCGGATATTGGAAAATGACCTGCTCATTGGCGGTTTCAACCGCAATCATCGCTTTGCCGTTTTTCAGCGCGACAGTAACCGGATTCTGATGCCTCAGCCGCCCGATGAAGCGCCTCAAAAACATAAGGTCTATGAAGTCACCCTGCACCCGCCCGACAACAATACTCCGGATGCATTTGAACAAGAAGCGGAACGGTTTTTTTATTAAAGGATTTAATAGGAAAAACAGCCTTTTTTTCTGCCGGGGAAAAGAAGACTGTTCGGACACCTTCTCCGGAGAAGGGCAGGATGAGGCTTGCTTCGGAAAGGAAAGCGGGTTGTTTTTAATCCATAACTACATGTGTGCATAGACAAGCTCCGAGAGAGAGGGTGTCATCGGAAGCATTTTTAAAACTGCACCCAATGGATTATATTATCGCTTCAAACTTTAACTTAGCATTAAAATACAGCATTATGAAACCATGGATTACAATGATGTTAACCGCAGTGCTGCTGTGGTCGGCAAGCGGATGCAAGAAAGACGAAGGACTCAATCTTTTTTCTATCAGCGATGAAATAGAATTCGGTCAGCAATTGGAAGCGGAAATTGCCGCCAATCCTGCCGAATACCCCGTGTTGGACTCCGCGCAATTTAATGAGGCTTATGGTCACATTTATCGCATGAGAAATGATATTCTCAACTCCGGAAATGTAAAGTATAAAAATGAATTTCCCTGGCGAATTAAAATCATTCACAGTGATAGTGTGCTGAACGCATTTTGCGCGCCCGGTGGGTTCATTTATGTTTACACCGGACTCATTCATTTTTTGGATACCGAAGACGAGTTGGCGGGAGTTTTAGGGCATGAAATTGCTCATGCCGATAAACGCCATGCCACCGAGCAGTTGACCAAGAACTATGGTTTCGCGGTTTTGCTCCAGGTGTTGCTCGGCAACAATCAGAGCTTGCTGACGGAAATCGCGCAAGGTCTTTTGTCATTGCGGTTTTCCCGCGCCAACGAAACGGAAGCCGATGATTACTCCGTAAAATATCTCTGCCCGACCGACTACAATGCCGCAGGCGCGGCAGGTTTTTTTCAAAAATTACTTGACCTCGAACAAGTGGGCAGCACACCGCAATTTCTCAGCACACACCCCAGCCCTGATAACCGTGTGCAAAACATCAACACGCAAAAAGTTGATGAAGGCTGTACCGGCACCGGCACATTTGTTACCCGCTATCAACAGTTGAAGAATAGTTTGCCATAATAATTAGCACTGCCCACGCTCGCGTCTCGCGAGCGTGGGCTATCTGTCAGCCTCCGGCTGAAGGGCTTTGCTGCATTTTATAACTCGGCATGATGTCGGTTGATAGTTCCCACTCGCGAGACGCGAGCGGGGGCGGAATAATCAACTTTAAACATCAGACATTGAACCTTAAACTCCCTTCCCGCCCGTAGGTAAGAGACCACAATCGCGCAACGCTGCGAATCAAAGCAAGGCATAGATGTATGAAAAGAGCGCAAAAAAATTCATGCAATTAGTTGGGTTCAGAAAATTCAGTATAGCATTCTTGTCTTGATGGTGTGTTTCACTTTTTTGATTTCTTCGAATGCTTTTTTGGAGGCGGACTTTTCGATGTCGAGGACTACGTAGCCGATCTTGTCATTGGTTTTGAGATATTGCCCGACAATGTTGACGTTCAGTTTTGAAAGAATGCCGTTCATCTCGGAAAGCACACCCGGCAGGTTGCGGTGGATGTGCAGCAGGCGGTGGGTATCGTGCTGCACCGGCAGGCTGAGTGGCGGCACCGAATGTGAGCCAACAGTCGCGCCTGTATCTAAGAGGCTGATGAGTTTGCGGGAAACATCAAAGCCGATATTTTCCTGCGCCTCAACGGTAGAGCCGCCAATGTGAGGCGTGAGAATGACATTCGGCAGGTTTTGAAGCGGGCAGGTGAAGCGCTCGTCTTTGGATTTGGGTTCGCTCGGGAAAACATCAACGGCAGCGCCTTTTAAATGACCGCTCATTATTTCGTCACGAAGCGCATTGAGGTCAACCACTTTGCCTCTGCTGAGGTTGAGCAGGATGCTTCCTTTTTTCATCAGCCGGATGCGCTGACGGGTCATGAGGTTGATGGTTTGAGGCGTATCGGGCACATGCAGTGTAACAATATCAGACGCTTTGAGCAATGCGGCAAGCGTCTCGGTACCGAACGCGTTGCCGAGGGGGAGTTTGGGTTCAATGTCATAAAAGAGGACGCGCATTCCAAGTGCTTCAGCGAGTACGGAAACCTGCGAGCCGATGTGCCCGTAGCCGACAATGCCGAGGGTTTTCCCGCGCAATTCATGGCTGCCTTTGGCATCTTTCAGCCATCCGCCATGGTGGGCGGCTTCATTCCGTTCGGGAATGCGCCTGATGAGATGAATGCTGTGCGCAAGCACTAACTCAGCAACGGAGCGGGTGTTGGAATAAGGCGAATTAAAGACCGTGACTCCGGCTTCCGTGGCGGCATTCATTTCCACCTGGTCAGTGCCGATGCAGAAGCAGCCAATGCCGATGAGTTTTTCCGCGCGCTCAATTAATTTTTTGGTGACCTTGGTTTTTGAACGGATACCGAGGATGTGAGCGTTGCGGATGCGTTCAGCGAGTTCGTTTTCACTCAAAGCCTTGTCTTCGGTGTGGATATTTTGGTAACCGGCTCTTTTAAATTCTTTGATGGCGGAGAGATTGATGCCTTCAAGCAGGAGGATGTTGATTTTTGATTTTGGAAAGGAGGTAGCGAGGGTAGGATTTTTTTTCACGGATAAAAATTATGGGACAAAGTTAGTGGTTTGGCGTTGGGAGAAAATAAATTTTAGCGACAGGGGAGAGAGTAGAAGCGCCTGACGTTAGCATCTTGCAAATAAAGGCAATGCTCATTTTTTGTACATCGGGTGGATTCATTTGTTGGGAAAATATTTTTCAAATAAACCCGATTAGCGTAACTTAGATAACGGAATTTACGTAGGCAAGACTTTACGCGATGCTTTGTCGTTAGATTCAGCAAAACCCTTTTTCAGCTTATAACTCAAATTTAAAAATGCGGTATTCAACAACCCTCTTTCTGTGTGCGCTCTTAGTGTTTTCTTTTTTTCAGACTTCCGCCAATAACGGAAATGATAATCAGAAAAAGGTATATGCTGAAGAGGAACTGAGCATCATCAGCATGTTGGACAGCCTCACCGGAAAAATGTTTGAAAACCGTTTTTTGGTGACGATGGCAGGTGAAGCCGACACCATTTTAATTCCAAAAGAAAATCTGCCACGCTTCAGCGATTCGGTAGTTCTGAATACAATTCTTTCCATCCAGTCTGAAATTCCGCTCGCCTTTAATGACAGGGTGAAACGCTACATCGAAGTTTATTCAATTGACAAAAGGGGAAAATCAGAAATCATTCTGGGATTGACGGAAATATATTTTCCCTTATTCGAGGAAGAACTTGACCGCAGGAATCTGCCGCAACATTTAAAATACCTCGCCATCGTGGAATCAGCGCTCAACGCGAACGCGGTTTCAAAAGCGGGCGCGACAGGTTTGTGGCAGATTATGTATTCCACAGGCCGCATGTTGGGGTTGACCATCAACAGCTATGTGGATGAGCGCAGAGACCCCCATCGTTCAACGATTGCCGCGATTGATTATCTTGAAAAACTGCATGGCATTTATGGGGACTGGCTGCTGGCGATTGCGGCATATAATTGTGGTCCCGGCAACGTGAATAAAGCGATTGCCCGTGCCGGAGGCGAAAAGAATTTCTGGCGGATGCAGCATTTTCTGCCTGCGGAAACAAGAGGATATGTGCCGGCTTTTTTAGGCGCGATGTATGTTTTCATGCACCATGAAGATTTTCAGATGAAGGCAGTAAAACCTTTGTATGTTGACCATCCGGTGGATACGGTGATTGTTCACAAACATATCGGACTTTCATATATCGCTGAAAAATTAGGAATGGAAACGGAAGAAATTTATTTTTTCAATCCATCGCTGAAAAAAAGAATTGTACCGGCATCGGCAACCGGATTTCCAATCAGGCTGCCGGTGAGCAAGGTGGGAAAATTTGAAGCCATTAAAGATTCCATTTACAGCAATATGCCCGATCCCGAAAAGCAATTATTGGAACAATCGGAAATTTCCGCCAAGTATGCTGCTATCTCAGCGCCATCGGGAGCGGGAGGGTCAGGTTCTAAATTGACCTACACCGTGAAGTCAGGAGATAACCTGGGTTTTATTTCCGATTGGTATGACTGTACCGTGCAGCAAATAAAAAACTGGAACGGACTGTACGGCAACACGATTAAGGTTGGACAAAAAATCATTGTTTATGTACCCAAGCATAAATTTGACCATTATGCAGATGTCAACCGGATGTCGTTGAAGGAAAAACAGGAATGGAAAGCTTCAGGCGGAAAGAGTGCTACTGTGAAACATGACGATAGTTGTAATTGTGTGTATTACACTGTGCGCTCCGGTGATACTTTATGGGATATTTCTCAAAAGTACCGGGTTAATATTGATGCCATCAAAAAGGAAAATAACATTTCAGGCAATGAAATCAAGCCGGGCATGGTGTTGAAAATCACGCTTTCCTGATGATTCTTTCTCCCGAAAGAATACTCTTTGTTTTAGATTTTTCAGAGAGCTTGCATAATTCTTTCTTATTTTTCCGTTATCGCTTTGTTTCCATTTAACAGATGCAGCTATAAAAGATTATGCAAACGGGGTTTCAATACTTTCATCCGGGGTTAAAATTTTTATTCGTGTGTTTGGCTTCCCTGTTTTTTTCCTGCGAAAATGACGGAACGGGCTTCACCGGCACAGGTACATTCGAATCGCTGGGCGGTTTTGATGAAATCGTTATCGTGGCAGATAAAAACAATTTAGACCAATATCTAAAGAGTTCACTGCTTCAAACATTTAAAGCCACTTTTGATATTTTGCCACAGGATGAGCCGCTGTTTGATACCAGAGTTATTGGTTATCCTGATTTTGAAAAAATATTCAAACGCTTTCGGACTATCATTTTAGTAGCGGACTTAAGCGACAATACTGCGATAACAGAATTTGTTGTGGCGCAATTGGGCGAGGAGAACACAGCGAAAGCATTGAACAATCCGTCTTTTTTTTACGCGGTGAAAAAAAATATCTGGGCGCGACCGCAAACCGTCATTTTTCTTTTTTCCCCTTCTAAAGAACAACTGATTAGCCGAATTCAAAATGGCGCTGAAAAAGCAGTGGAACTGGCTCAGGAAAGCGAGTTGGATAAATATCGCAGTAATATTTACCTGCCGGGAATCAATCAGTCGCTGACTAAAACATTGCTTGACGATGCGCTTATCCGGCTCAATATTCCGAAGGATTATGTGCTGGCGCAAAAAGAAGCTGATTTTTTCTGGCTGCGAAAAATTACGGATACTCATGACCATCACCTGATGATTAGCATTTTACCTGATGAAGGAGAAACACCAAATCCGGTTCAATGGCGCGATGAGTTAGGCAGGCAATATGTTTCCACAAAAATTGAAGGCTCATATATGTTATCAGATACGATTCTGCCTTTCGTTGCACGTACTTTGACCGTGAATGGTTATCCGGTGATTGAAAAAAAAGGATTATGGCGTATGGAAAACGATTTCATGGGCGGTCCATTTATGACTTATTTAATCACTGATGAACTGAACGACCGGTATATCCTGATTGATGGTTTTGTTTATGTTCCCGGGGATAAAAATAAACCTCAACTCAGAAGTGTGGAGGCATTGATGCGCGAATTCGGGAAATGATATTTTATGAAGCCGCATTTTCAGAATAACTTCCACAAGGTTTCTAACATCTACATTTTTTTCCTTTAGGAAAAAAGCCAGTCTATTTACCGGAAATTGAAGTTACAATTAACAAAAAGCAAATCACAAATAAATTCCAATAATAAAATATGAAAATTCAAACCAACATTACAGTGTGTCTGGATTGATGTGTTTTTTGCGAATTGTTTTTTGGTACTTTAAAAAGATAACTTGTTAGTAAGTTTTATTTTGTTGGTGCCAAAAGTCTAAAATCTGATAAGCAGAAAAAAATGGTGATGTTATAATTGACAACACTACTAAGCCGCTCCCTTTTTCGGATTTAATGCTTGTAGTTCGTTTTCAAGATTGCTCACTATTTGAGCGATACCATGTTCCAGAGATTGTAATGATTGAAGCAATGTTTCAGGATTTTCCCTTGAAGCCGCCATCATTTCTAAGTCACTGATAAGTTTAGTAAGATGAACGCCTCCGACTACCTGAACGGATGATTTCAGTTTATGGACGCTGATACGCAGCATCTCAAAATTATTTTCCGCAAGAAAATCAAATGATTGGCTTACAATTTTTGGAGATTCAAGAATAAACATCTCCAGAATTTCAATAACAAATGAATGGTCACCGCCTGATAATTCCCTGAGATAATCCAGTTTTGGCAATGGATGAATTGTATTTCCGGCAGGTAAAAATTTAATTGGTGTGCTCATCATATCCTCCTCCTCTAAAGTTCTTTCCCAATATTTCACGTTGGTTTACGTAAGTCAACAGAGAGAGTTGCTGTTGTGAATAAAAAACTTTTGAAATCACCCTGACATTTAGCTATTTTGAATAAAAATATTTCTATGTTTTCGATGAACTACAGCATCTGCCATAGATTTATTGGAGAGTTTTCAATTTTTTTTCTCATAATTCTTAAAACAATAACGGACAAATTCTAACTTAGGACTTTGAGGGGTTTGAGATGAGGCGGAAGCAATTTGATAATATCGGTCATGAAACATTTTTCCTCAATTTTTCTTCTTTTTTTAATTCTGATATTGTCAACCTCAAGTTCACTGTATGCCAGTCATGCCGTGGGCGCGGATTTAGCGTATGAATGTTTGGGGAATAATCAATATCGAATTACCTTGAATTTTTATCGCGACTGTGCCGGTATCTCAGCGCCACCCAGCGCCACTGTTTCCATTTCTTCACAAAGTTGCAGCCGTAATCTCAGCTTGACGCTCAACTTAGTCAGTAGCGTGGAAGTATCCAATATTTGTGCGTCACAAATTCAAAACAGCCGTTGCAATGGTGGCTCCTTGCCGGGTATTCAACAATTCATCTATTCTAATGTGATCACATTACCGGCTCAATGTACTGACTGGATAGTAGGGTATCAACTGTGTTGCAGAAATTCAGCAATTACAAATTTGAATAGTCCTGATTCTTATGAATTGTATGTAGAAGCCAGAATCAATAATACAGGAAGCTTATGCAATAACTCACCGATTTTCACCACTTTGCCGGTGCCTTATGTCTGTCGCGGACAAACCACTTTTTACAATCATGGAGCGATTGATATTGATGGTGATGTTTTGGTCTATACCCTGGTCAATCCTCTATATTCCCAGGGAGCTACCATTCCTTACAGAGCAGGATTCAGTCCGACTTTACCCATGTCAGTTACCGGAGCTTTCGGGTTTAATAACAATACCGGGCAGATGGTTTATACACCCAGCGCCCTTCAGA
>JBGTCY010000294.1:0-3221 GCA_041748615.1 Chitinophagales bacterium | reverse complement strand
CGCCAGTTTAGTGACTTCGTTCAGGTTTCGATGGAAGTTTCCATAAACATTACAGACAAATGCTTTCTTTCTTACAAAAACAGCAGAAATTACCAACTCATGACCTTTGTTCACCATTTCACCGGCATTATTGAAAATTGTGCGGAAGCCGGAACTGGTGGCAACGGGTTGTTCCAGGATAATGTCTTTGGTAGTTTGGTGATAATATGTGTAATCTAGATTCAGTCTTCCTCCCCACAAGCGGATGTCTGCGCCAACTTCATGTCCATTGATTCTTTCCGGTTTAAGAGCCGGATTACCTACAATGTTCAGGGAAGTGTTGCCAATCCCATTTTGTCCGAGGTAAGGGAAACTCAAGCCATCCGTAAATCCATCCGTGAAAATCGGTGCGCGGAATACTGTCTGATTACTGTAAACCGGAGGACTGATACCCGCTTGCGCGAAAGCGTATCTGACTTTTCCAAAGGAGAAAATTTTATTTTCACCAATCAATTCAGAAAATACAAATGAAGTATTAAAAGAGGGATAGGAGAAATATTTTTTCTCTTCACCAAAAGTAGATGACCACTCGGTTCTGCTGGTCAACTGGATGAACAACATGCTTTTATAATCAAGATTCGCGTCAAAAAAGATGGCGGAAGACCGGATGCGTGAACTGTTTTCATCGGTGTAAAGGTCGGTGGTGTTGCCCAGATTATAGTACCCGTAAGGAATACTGAAATTACGTCCGCGTGAGTAAGAATTTTTGCTCAAACGGTCATTCAGGTTGCCGCCAATTGTTAATCCGCCACGTAAATTATCATTGAATTTATGATTGAAATTGAGCAGCAGGTCTGAGTAAAGCTCTTTATAGGTGATGGTATTTTCTTCAATTTGTCCGTCAGGCGCGTTGACGGGTTCCCAGGAGCCATAAGCGAAAATCTGCTTGCGGTTATCCGTATAATAATCGGTACCGACTCTGTAATCAATATCAAACCATTCAACCGGCTTATATTTAAAATAAACATTTCCCATGATCCTGTTGATGTTATCAGTGAATGGGTTTTCATACACCGTCCAGTAGGAGTTGTCATAAAATAAGAAATACTGATGCGGAGTCTGATTGTTAGGAAGCGTGTAACCATTTTCACCGCCACCGCCTAATAAATCAAAACTATCAGGGGTACGGAAAAGTCCGAGCGCCACACCGGAAAGGTTACTTCCGTTTTGAGCTTTTAAACCGCCAGAATTCACATAGTTGGCAGTTCCGCCTATGCTGATTTTTTTGGAAAGACGCGCATCAGTGGTCAATCTGACAGAGGTTCTGGCAAAATTAGTATTGGGCACCATGCCTTCCTGGTCCATGCGGTTGAATGAGAGGCGGAATGTGCCTCCTTCCCCGCCACCGGTCAGTGAGACGTTGTGCGTATGAGAAACACCCGTTTGAAAAAAACGGTCAACATTATCTACAGGGGTTATGCCAAGCGATGAAATAGTCGGTCCCCAGACGGCTGAAGTTCCTGATGAAACATCATCATCCGTGAACCATACGTTATCCGGACCAGGGTCCCCTGTAATGAAAACACCTTCCGCGACAGCATTTCCATCGCCATCAATTTCACCACCACCGGAGCCTTGCGCGTAAGTATGTTGAAATTTGGGCAGCTTGTTAACCATGGAAAAATCCACATTGTAACTGTAGGTTGCTTTAATACCGCCATCAACCATCTTGCCGCGTTTGGTGGTGATGATGATGGCACCGTTTCCGGCACGTACACCGTACAAGGCTGCCGCGGCAGGTCCTTTCAACACGGTCACCGATTCAATATCATCGGGGTTAATGTCTAAAGCACGATTTGAATTGTTAACCCCGCCAAGCCTTTCATTGAAGGCATAATCTTTCCCGACAGTATTTTCAGTAGAATTATCAATCGGAACACCATCCACGATTATCAGTGGCTGGTTTTCACCGGTGAATGTGGCATTGCCGCGCAGGAGGATTTTTGAAGATGCTCCCGGGGTGCCGGCTGAACTTGTAATCTGAACACCCGCTGATTTCGCAGAGAGTGATTGAATGACATTCACTTCACCCGAATTTACGAGGTCTGTGCCACCAATGGATTGCGCTGAATAGCCGAGCGCCTTCTCTTCTTTCGGAATACCCAGCGCTGTAATCAACACATCATCTAAGCGGAGCAAGTCAACTTTCAGTTTGACTTCAATCACATCTGACGCTCCGATTTCGACTTCCTGCTTTGATAGCCCGAGCGAGGTAATCACCAGTGTAGTGCTCCCTTCTGGCACATTAATCGTGAAATTGCCCGAAAGGTCGGTAGTGGTTGCCACATCCGTGCCTTTCACTCTCACGGTTGCCCCGATTTGAGGTTCATTGTCTTCTTCAGCCAGCACCACGCCCGAAATGGTTCGCTGGGCAAACAGCGGCTGAAGCGCAGTAAGAAGTATGACTGACAGAAGCATTAGTTTCCTTTTCATAGCCTTGATTTTTAGGGTTAAAAAATAATTGATAGTAATAAACAAATAGACGACTACGTATAATTTCGCGGTAAATATTGTAATTATTTTTCAAAAAACAAATAGATTGGCTTTTTTTTAAAAAAAAAATTTAAATCTGCGTTAATAACTATGAAAATTTTACTTTGTCAGCACAAATTTCTTCGTATGCATATCCCCTGATTCTGTAATGAGCCGGTAGAAGTACATTCCATGCGGATTATCATGCGCTTTGAATTCGATACTGTACAACTCGCCTGCTTCCGCTGCGGCTTCGTAGAGTGAAGCCACTAGTTGACCTGCCGTGTTATAAACAACCAAGCGCACGCGCTCCTCGCTGCTCAGGCGGAACTGAATTGTAGTGTTTTCGCTGAACGGGTTTGGATATGCCGTGAGGCTGAATATATCCTCAAATTCATCAAACAAGCCATCTTCCTTTACCTTGCCGATATATGTACCAATCTGCCAATCAGTTGAAGGTCTTTATTAATTTGAACCTGTGCAACTGCCTTGTTCATTAATAAAACTACGGAGAACAACAGGCAGTCATTTTTAAAGTTGTTTGATATATTGATTAATAAAAAAAACTTTAATTAGGCTTTGCTGATTTTCTTCAAAAATCAACATAATACAATGTTAATCAACATTATATGTTGATATTTAATTTATAATATTGTTGTTCAGGTGCAAGAGTTTCAAGAATTTTGTACAAAACCCGTGCATCTATGATC
>JBGTCY010000293.1:0-3574 GCA_041748615.1 Chitinophagales bacterium | reverse complement strand
TGGTATATCCCGATCACAGTTCGTTTTTTTTCTTTTTTTTCGGGATAAATTCGCCATATCATAGAGATTATCCCTAAAACTGAAGGAACAGAAAAAATGTCATCTCATACAATTCCTGAAACCTATCTGAAAATATTGTCGGCAGTTGAAATTTTTCACCATCTGCCGGAAGCTGTCATTAAAAATATTTCCGGGAAAATGACAGTAGATATATTTTCTGCCAACCAAATCATCATTACCAAAGGCGAAAAGGGCGATTGCATGTATGTGATTTTTGAAGGAAATGTTAGAGTACATGATGAAGATTTGGAGATTGCCAAGCTTGGTAAAGGAAATTTTTTCGGAGAGTTTTCGCTGCTTGATGAAGAGCCGCGCTCCATGTCTGTAACTACAGTTATTGAAACCGTCATCGGCCGCATATTTCAATATGATTTTTACGAGGTGCTGAACAAACATCCTGAAGTGACAAAGGATGTCATGAAAACGCTCATCAAACGGTTACGCAGCCAAAACGGACGCATCATCCGGCAGATGAAAGAGCGCGAACAGGAGTTAGAGAAATTGGTGAAAGAAAGAACCACTGAAGTGATTCAACAGAAAGAATTGGTGGAAACAAAAAATAAAGAAATACTCGATTCCATCACTTACGCCAAACGACTTCAGGAAGCGATTCTTCCGCTGACCGGACTGAATGAGAAAATATTTCCGGAAAGTTTTGTGCTTTATCTGCCCAAGGATATTGTATCGGGCGATTTTTACTGGCTCAAAACCTCGGACAGCAATGCAATTGTGATTGCTGCGGACTGCACCGGTCACGGAGTATCGGGTGCACTAATGAGCATGCTGGGCGTTTCTTTGCTCAATCAAATTGTAAATGAAAAAATAATCACGGATCCTGCCGCCATCCTCAACCATTTGCATACTTCGGTGATTGAAGCATTGCAGCAAAATACAAATCATACGCATGACGGCATGGACATCGCAGTTTGCAGTTTCGATTTTGAGAAAAAAATTGTACAGTTTGCCGGAGCGAACCGTCCGCTTTGGCTCGGCAGAAAGGGTGAGTTTCAAATCATCACGCCTGACAAAATGCCTATCGGAGGATTGCAGACGGAGCAAGAAAAATTATTTACCAACCATGTTGTCGCATTGGAAAGTGGCGACATGTTATATATCTTCACAGACGGGTATGCCGACCAGTTTGGAGGAATAAACGGCAAAAAATTGTTCACCAAAAAATTTAGGGAAATGCTGAAGGATATTATGCAACTTAAAGCGGCAGTACAAAAAAAATATCTCATTGATTTTTTTGAAAAATGGAAAGGTGTGCATGAACAGGTTGATGATGTACTGATAATCGGCATCAGAGTTTAAATCGTAACCGGATGACGGAACTTGATTTGAAAAATTATTTTAACACACCTGTGGATTATGCTCCGGAAAAAATTATTTTCTTTCATGAAGGAGAAATTAATTCAGAGTTGCTGACGGTTGTTTATGAAAGAGTTGAAACACTTTTGAAAGAGCAGGGAGAAACACCTGTCAAAATCAGGCGGTTTATTTCCCTCATTGTTGAATGTTTGCAGAATGTTTATCATCATGCGGAAAATAGGATGTACGAAAATCAAACAATGTATAACAAACATAAATCAGCCGTCATTTTAATCGGGCGCAATAAGGAAAATAGATTGTTTATCAGCACCGGCAATTTTATGCCTCAATCGAAATGCGCTGATTTGAAAGATAAAATCGAACATCTCAATTGCATGAGCAGAGAAGAAATGAGACGTTACCATCTTGAAAAACTCAGCACCGCGAAACTCTCAGAAAAAGGTGGTGCGGGACTTGGGATGATTGAGATTGCCCGCAGGTCGGAGAATCAGTTACAGTATGCTTTCAAAAAGGTATCTGATTCAATTTCATTTTTCATTTTATCCGTTTACATGAATTGAATATAAAAAATATCAATAATCGTATGGAACAACTTATCATTGAAGCAGGCGGCAAAACCCCGCACATTCATTTCAGCGCAGCGGATGGAATTTTGAAAATCAGCGGCAGGTCAATTCCCGAAAATTCGGTTGACTTTTATGCGCCCGTTTTCAAGTGGATTGAAGAATATGTTCAGCAGCCCAACACACAAACGCAGTTGGTTATTCAATTGGAATATTTCAACACCAGTTCATCCAAATGCCTGCTGGATATTTTTCGCAGGTTCGAGCCGCTGCATCAATCAGCACGCAGCGTAGTTTCGGTATTATGGCATTATGAAGAAGAGGATGAAGACATGCAGGAAGCCGGAGAAGATTACCAAACGATTGTCAAGCTGCCGTTTACAATATTAAAGATGAATCGATAATTTTCTGTCAATAGTTACTTCACCTGAAATCTTTCGGAAATTCTACCTATCGTATCCATCCCTTTTTTCAAAATATCAAAATACAAAGTGAGAAAAAGAAATGCGGTCATCAGCCAGATTACTGTGAGGTTGACCCAAAAAGTGTCGAATGATTTTCCGAAAACATTTTTGGATGAAACATATAATGGCGCTCTCACAAACGATTTTTTTTCACCTTCCATATAAATAGGACGGAAGCGCTGAATGAAACGGTTGTCATGCTCAACTATCGGGTTGAAATCGTTGGAACTTAACAAGAGAGTAGTCAGACTTTCATTGGTAAAATCGTTTTTCATCCGCGTAAGTTGTTCCCTGTCACCTGCCCGCATTATCAAAAATTGAACAACACTGTCTTTGCTGTGCGATACTGTTTTGTATTGATGAATGTAATGTTTCCTCCGCTGCTCAAGAAAATTTTTTACCCGCTGATAATCCGCTTTATCCATCGGGACGGAAACACTTTCATGCAGCGTTTCGGCATTTGCAATTCCCTGTTCTTTTTTTAATTCATTTTTCAGCAAAGCAACCTGTGCTTTCACCGCGCTGCTTTCCGGATGTTTATAAACGGAATCCAGCTTGTCATTCATTTTGATACTCCAAAAATCTTTTTTGAAAGTCGCGTTGCTCATCATTTTATCCCATTCAAAAAAATGTTTTTCATAGCGGTTGTCTTTAAATTGTTTCACTGCCAGCGCCTCAAACCCCCAGCGTGATGCCATCACCTCACCCACCAACGGCACTTTGCTCTGACTGGTAACGCGCGGATTCAGGTCTTCAAACTTTACCATCACCCCGCTTAGGATGATTTGCGGAATCATTAAAAAAGGGACTAAAATGTAAATCGTCACCACCGAATTAAAAGAAGCGGAAATATTCAAGCCGGAAAGGTTGGCAAAACACGACACGGAAAACAGAATGAGCCAGTAAGACAGCCACATTTCCTGAATGCCGAAAATCAGATTGCCGATGAGCACATAAGAAAATGTTTGAATGGCGGAGATGAAAAACAGGATGGCAGTTTTCGAAAGAAGATAACTGCTTTTGCTGAGGTTGAGAAATGATTCGCGCTTGAGAATTTTTTGGTCTCTGATGATTTCTTCCGCGCTCACCGTTAGTCCCATGAATAACGCAACGATTACACTGATGAAAATAAACGCGGGCAGGTTGATATTGTCA
>JBGTCY010000292.1:0-16944 GCA_041748615.1 Chitinophagales bacterium | reverse complement strand
GAACATGCCTTTCAATAAATTCATGAAATGTTGTCGCTAAAAGCAGGCTGCAAAAGGGGTGTTCTTTATTTTCTGTTACAATTTCTGAAAATGAAGCCACATATTTATTCGGCATATTTTCAAAGTAAACTTTGTTGAGAATATGTTCACGGCTCATGTCAAACCGGGATTTCATTTTTATTCTCAACTCATCCGGCAGTTCGCGGTAGAAATATGCCTGCAATAATTTTCTGCCGAGGTGAGCGCCACTGCCTTCATCACCCAGAAAAAAACCGAGCGATGGAATGTTGTCCGTGATTTGATTGCCATCAAACAGGCAGGAATTCGAGCCTGTTCCCAGAATGCAGGAGATGCCGGCACGAGTGCCGCAGGTGGCGCGGGCGGCAGCCAGCAGATCATGTTCTACTTCCACAATTGCCGATGGAAAAACATTTTTCAAAGCGTTGGCAATCATTCCTTTTTTATCTTCCTGTGAGATACCTGCGCCATAGAAAAATATTTTTTGCGGAACAGATGATAGTTGCTGCTTTAATTCGTTTTCAAACAGGAGCATGATTGCTTCAGCGCTGGAATAAAAAGGATTAATTCCCGCGGTAAAGAATTCGGAAGATTTGGCTTCGCCAATCGTTTTCCAATGAGTTTTGGTGCCTCCGCTGTCAGCTATCAGAATCATGTGATAAAAGATGAGGGTGAAAATTAAACTTTCTGAAACTCAAAAAAATATTCGCTGTTATGAGAAGTGTTAATTTGGCTCACGTTTAATGAATTAAAAAACAATGGCAGATAAAAAACTGAATTTTTTACTTCCCTTTTTGCTGGCTGTCTTACTGGCAGTTGGCATGGCGGTGGGATTTAAGCTTCGTGAATCCACCTGGCACAAACGCCCGATTCGTGAAAAAGCTGAGTTTTCAAGGCTCGAGGAAATCATGAGCCTGATTGAGAATAAATATGTGGACACTTTCGACCGCGAAATAATTGTGGACAAATTGGTAGAGAGCCTTGTCAGCCAGTTAGACCCGCACTCCTTTTACATTTCGGCTACCGAGCTATCCTCAGTCAACGAAAGTCTTGAAGGTAATTTTGAAGGCATCGGGATAGAATTCTATGTTTTGAATGATACCATTATCGTGGTTTCCCCCATCTCGGGTGGTCCATCAGAAGAACTTGGTATTATGTCCGGTGACAAAATCATTCTGATTGATGATACGGTGATTGCCGGAATTGGCGTCACGAATAATGATGTCATCAAAAAACTGCGCGGAAAAAAAGGAACGAAAGTGAAAGTGGACATTAAACGTAACGGAAGTAAAGATTTACTTTCTTTCACCATTACGCGCGACAAAATTCCGATTACCAGCGTAGATGTGGGTTACATGGTGGATGATGAAACCGGCTATATCAAAATCAACCGTTTCAGCGCCAACACCTACCAGGAATTCATGGAAGAAATGCGTAAATTGAATCAAGCCGGGATGCAGCAATTAGTGATTGATTTGCGCCAGAATCCGGGCGGCTATCTCAACGCGGCTACCATGATGGCGGATGAGTTGATTGGTAATGACCGTTTGGTGGTTTACACTGAAGGAAAAGCCTACAAAAGAAAAGAATACCGCGCCAACCGCCAGGGGATTTTTGAAAACGGCAACCTTGCCATTATCATTGATGAAGGCTCGGCATCCGCCAGCGAAATTCTGGCAGGCGCGGTGCAGGATTGGGACAGGGGAATCGTGACCGGCAGGCGTTCGTTCGGGAAGGGATTGGTGCAGGAGCAATATAACCTGCGGGATGGATCGGCATTGAGACTGACCGTTGCGCGCTACTACACGCCTTCGGGGCGCAGCATTCAAAAACCTTATAATAATGGTAGCGACCTGTATCACAGTGAAATAACCGAGCGCTATTACCAGGGTGAATATTTAACGCCAGACTCATCCGCCATCACTGATTCGGCTAAATTTTTTACTTCGAAAGGAAAAGTCGTTTATGCAGGCGGTGGAATCATGCCGGATGTTTTTGTGCCGATTGATACTTCCGTTGATTTACAAAACATGGCGAAGGTGCGCAGTTTTATTCCGGAGTTTGTGTATGACCATTTTTCCGCAAACGGGGAACAATACCGGAGTTATGAAAGCCTGAAAAAATTCAGGGATGAATTTGAGGTTTCGGATTTGCTTTACAAAAATTTTATCGTCAGCGCTCAAAGTAAGGGCATGGATGTGAAAGAAGAAATTTTCGCCACTTTCGAAAATCAAGTCAGAGTGTTGATGAAAGCGCACATCGCCCGCCAAATCTGGAAAAATGAAGGGTTCTTTTCAATTGCAAATACTGTTGACAGGACTTACAACAGGACGTTGGAATTATTGAAAGAGTGAGTTTTTTTTCTCACGGGTCAAAGCGCGAACCTCTCCTCTCACGCAAGACTTCTGCGTTTCCATTGAGCAGAGCTGTCTTGTGTGTGTCTCGTCTTACTTCCCTTGGTCTGTTCCTGAATGTACTACCAAGTAAGCAGAGTCAAGTTCAATTCTTCCACTTTCCTAAAATCATTATCAAATGTGAGCAAGGGTAATCTGTGATAGAGTGCAGTTGCGGCAATGATGGCATCTGGTGTTTTCAAAGCATATTTCTGTTTCAGAGCAATGGCAATTTCATCTGTTTCATTGCTATGTGGAACTTTTGTGCACAGGGACAGTAAATCTGAAACAACTCTTATTTCATTTGAGGAAATGTTGGGCTTTCCCAACAACTCAATAGCTGAAATAAAACTATACCACCAGTCTTTATCTAAATACGGTTGTAGTTTAGGGTGTTTATTAAGTAACCCTATCAGCGTGTTGGTTTACCGAAACAACTCAGGTTTTCGAATAATGAAACGGTATAACATCCGGTATTAACCGAGAGTACGTCTCATTCATTCGGAAATTCGACTACTCTCGGTATATCAACCAGCAGTTTATTTCCACTCATTTCTGATTTTTTCTGATAAGCCACTCCATCACCAAAAGCATTAGGGAGTTTCCCATAAAAGTCGAGCAGGGTCTTTGCTTTCTTTTTTCTCAAACGCAATCTGAGCTTGCTCAAAAGCGGGTATTTCTTATTTCGGGAAGACTTTGGTTCAGATTTCATAAGTTGTTTCTTGTAAAAATAATATTAATTACAAAACTGACAATGATTAGCAAATGTGGAGATTTGTTGATTAGCCTGTGCCCGTTCACGCAAGATTTCTGCGCTGCCATTGAGCAGAGCTGTCTTGTGTGCTTCTAAGAATTCAATCAAGCTATGCCAACGCAACAAGATAAAATCTTGAAAAAAGAAAAGGCACAAGAAGGCAAACGCAAAAGGCAGGCGCGTCATTCTTGCGCCAGCAGGCATTCCCACGATTCAATTATTAAATTAAATCACAATTCAATCATTTCTTGATAAACTTATCAATCCGGTTGTAGATAATTTTTTAGATTTGCCGCCAATCGAACTTTAATTTATCTGATGACCATAGGACTGCTTAAAGAACCCGCCTTTGAAAATCGCGTTGCGCTGTTGCCTGAAGCTGTGCAAACGCTTGTGAAAATGAAAGTCAATGTCGTAGTGGAAAAAGAAGCCGGTGTAAAAGCGTTTGCCGCAGATGCTCTCTACCAATCTGCAGGCGCGGAAATCAGCGAGCGTAACGCGCTTATGAAAAATGCCGACTTCATCGTGGGCATTCATCCGCCCGAAAAATCAGACCTGGATGCCTTGCGCGAAGGTCAAGTATGGATGAGCGTGTTTCAACCGCTGCTGAACAAGCCGCTCGTTGAAACATTTTTGCAAAAAAAAGTAACCGCATTCAGTTTGGATATTATTCCGCGCACCACACGGGCGCAGGCAATGGATGTGCTTTCCTCGATGGCAACTGTGGCGGGCTACAAGGCGGTATTGATGGCGGCAGTGAATTCGCCCCGCTTTTTCCCGATGTTTATGACCGCAGCAGGCAGTATTACTCCTTCGAAAGCTTTGATATTGGGAGCGGGTGTCGCGGGCTTGCAGGCGATTGCTACATCCCGGAAATTGGGCGCGGTGGTTGAAGCGTTTGATGTGCGCGCGGCTGCCGAAGAGGAAGTAAAGAGTTTGGGCGCGAAATTCGTGAAAGTGGAAGGCGCGCGCGATGAAGCGAGTGCGGGAGGTTACGCGGTGGAGCAAACGGAGGAATTCAAAGAAAAACAACGCCAGTTGATTCATGACCATGCCAGCAAATCGAACATTATCATTTGCACGGCTCAGATTCCCGGACGGCAAGCGCCTTTATTGATTACCAAAAAAACAGTAGAAGCCATGCAGCCCGGTTCAGTGATTATTGACCTCGCGGCATCCACAGGCGGCAACTGTGAAGTGACAAAAAATAATGAAACCGTCATTCATCATGGAGTTACCGTGATTGGCAACTCCAACCTGCCCGCCACCATGCCATCGGATGCGAGTAAAATGTTCGGAAAAAACGTCATTAATTTTCTGAAACTGATGATAGATAAAGAAGGCGCGCTGCAGCTCAATTTTGAAGATGACATTGTTCAGGGAACTTGTGTGACACACAATGGCGAACCGATGAGCGAGCGCGTGAAAAAACTCATGTTAGAAACAATATCCTGATGGAAGAATTATTACAACTTTTTTACGACCACCGCGAATTTATTTTCATCATCATCCTTTCCATTTTTTTGGGCATCGAGGTGATTTCCAATGTCCCCGCGATTTTGCATACGCCCCTCATGTCAGGGGCGAATGCCATTCACGGAGTTGTGATAATCGGAGCCATCATCGTGATGGGACAAGCCGAACCCGGCAACTATTTAGCGCTGATTCTGGGCTTTTTAGCCGTGATATTGGGAACCCTGAATGTCGTTGGAGGATTTGTGGTCACAGACAGAATGCTGGAGATGTTTAAAGGGAAAAAGAAGAAGTGATTTTTTGATTAGCAGATGTGGTGATTTGATGATTAGCGGATGTGATGATGAGTGAATTGAATGACAGAAACTTTAAACTTTAGACATTAGACTTTAAACTATACACTATACACTATACACCATAAACTGCCAACCGAATGCCGGGATTATCTATTCTTGAGTTAGCTTATATTATCGCATCCATTACTTTTATTCTCGGGCTGAAAATGCTGAGTAATCCTGAGAGCGCCCGCAAGGGGAATCTGATTGCGGCATTTGGGATGTTCTTAGGCATCTTCGCCACGATTTTTTTGTATGAAGGGGAAAATGGAGAAAAGCTGGGGAATTATAGCTGGATTTTCGGTGGGATTGCAGTCGGTACCGGTATCGGTTATGTGATGGCGATGCGGGTGAAAATGACTGCCATGCCGCAGATGGTTTCCTTTTTCAACGGGATGGGTGGCGCGTGTGCAGCGGTAATTTCTATTGTTGAATTTAATCACCTTACACATGGAGACGCCACGCAGGTGATTCCGCTCGGATTAATTATCCCGATGCTGCTGGGTTTGATTATCGGCAGCGTTTCATTTTCGGGCAGTATGATTGCTTACGGCAAGCTCGAAGGTAAAATTGGCGACCGGGGATTGCCGTTCAACCAGTTTGTGAATATCGCGATGATGGCAGGAATACTCGTGTTGGGCGCATACATGACTTTCATGGATGTACCGGATATAAATTTGATGTATGTCCTGCTCGGACTTTCATTGGTGTATGGAATTTTGTTTGTGATGCCCATCGGTGGCGCGGATATGCCGGTTGTGATTTCGCTGTTGAACTCATTTACCGGAGTGGCAGCCGCTTTCGGTGGTTTCATGTATGAAAATCAGGCGATGCTCACGGGCGGCATCTTGGTAGGTTCTGCCGGTACTATTTTGACCATCCTGATGTGCAAAGCGATGAACCGCTCTCTGCTGAATGTGATTATCGGTTCGTTTGGCGGCTCCAGCGCGGGAGCGCAGGGTGATGGTCCGCAGGGAAATATCAAAGAAATTTCGCTGAATGATGCCGCGGTCTTGTTGAGCTATTCACAAAAAGTAGCGATTGTTCCGGGTTATGGTCTTGCTGTTGCGCAGGCGCAGCACGTTTGTCATGAGTTGGAACAGCAGCTTGAAGAAAAAGGCGTGCAGGTTTATTATGCCATCCACCCGGTTGCCGGACGGATGCCCGGTCACATGAACGTATTGCTGGCAGAGGCTGATGTTCCCTATCCGAAACTGCTCGAAATGGAAGACGCTAATGCGCAGATGCAAAGCACGGACGTGGTGCTGGTGATTGGCGCAAACGATGTGGTAAATCCTGCCGCACGCAGTGACAAGTCAAGCCCGATTTACGGCATGCCGATATTGGATGTAGATGAAGCTAAAAACATCATCGTCATGAAACGCAGCATGGGCAAAGGTTACGCGGGGATTGAAAACGAACTTTTCTTCCATCCCAAAAACAGGATGCTGTTCGGAGATGCTAAAGCCTCGCTTCAGGGGTTGGTGTCGGAGGTGAAGTCGGTGTAGGTTTTTGATGTCCATAGTCCATAGACGATAGTCCACGGTTAACAGACCACAGACCACGGTCAACAGACCACAGACCACAGACAACGGTCAAACAGTCCACGGGTAACAGACCACGGTTAACAGACCACAGACAACGGTCAACAGACCACAGTCAACAGTCCACGGTTAACAGCCAACAGTGTTCTGTTCACAGCAATTAGTCTTAAGGCGATTATCATCTTCACTATGTTGGTGGTTAATGTATTCGTTTTGCATTTTGGATTTTTTTGCACGGAGGTAAGGCGCTTCAATCGCATACGCTACTCATCAAAGCAAGGCATAGAAGTACGAAGCGAGCGCCATCAATTTTTCTTCAGGATTGAACAATCCGAAACATACCGAAACAACTCAAGTTTTCGAATCATGAAACGATTAAACATTCGGTATTATCCGCCAAGGCGGAACGTCTCATTCCTTCGGAAATTCGACTACTCTCTCGGTATATCTAATGAGCTTAAAATAAGTAAGTTTGTGAACGCTTTTTTTTACACAATTTTCAGAATTAAAAAACGAATTGGATTGAAGTCTAATGTCTCCTGTCTAACATCTAAACATCCATTAAACTATCTAAAGTGAACCAACCGCTTTCCTATATTCATCCGCAGGCGCGGATTGCGCAAAATGTCGTGATTGAGCCTTTCGTGACCATCAACAAAAATGTGGAAATCGGGGAGGGCACGTGGATAGGGCAGAACGCTTCGATTATGGAAGGCGCGCGGATTGGTAAAAACTGTAAGATATTTCCGGGCGCGGTGATTTCCGCCATCCCGCAAGACCTCAAATTTAATGGCGAGGAAACAACGGTCGAGATTGGCGATCATGTGACGGTGCGGGAATATGTGACGATTCATCGCGGGACGAAGCAGGGGCAGCGCACGCAAATCATGGACAACACTTTGTTGATGGCCTATGTACACATCGCGCATGATTGCATCATTGGTAAAAACTGTATTCTCGCCAATGGCGTCAACTTAGCCGGACATATCGAGATTGGCGATTTTGCGATTATCGGGGGCATGTCGGGCATTCATCAATTTGTGAAAATCGGGCAACATACATTTATTTCCGGGGGTTCGATGGTGGGGAAAGATGTGCCGCCTTATGTGAAAGCCGCCCGCTATCCGCTTTCTTATGTGGGCATCAATTCCATCGGGTTGAGAAGGCGGGGTTATTCGTCCGATAAAATCAATCATATTCTCGATATTTATCGCATTCTGTTTGTGAAGCACCGCAACGTGTCTATCGCGCTCAACATCATTGAGGCGGAAGTGCCCGCCACAGACGAGCGCGATGAAATCATCCGTTTCATCCGAGAGTCGGTGCGCGGTATCATGAAAGGTTTCAACCCGCGTTATGACAATATCGCTTGACAAAGTCGGCAAACGCTACGGGCGCGACTGGATTTTCAGAAACGTGTCTTTCGAATTTACTTCCGGCAATGCGTATGCAGTGCTTGGTCCGAACGGTTCGGGGAAAAGCACTTTTTTGCAACTCATCGCGGGCAACCTTTCACCGACAGAAGGAACAATTCAATATACCGACAATGAACAAAAAATTGAATCGGAGGATTGCTTTCGTCACCTGACACTTTGTACGCCATACTTGCAAATCATTGAAGAACTGACACTGAGCGAACAATTGGATTTTCATTTCAAATTCAAACGCCCGATGGATGGAATCACCACTGCGAAAATGATTGAATTGCTTTCCCTTGACGCTCACGCGGAAAAGCAGTTACGTTATTTTTCTTCGGGCATGAAACAGCGGGTGAAGCTGTGTCTTGCCATTCTTTCCGATGTGCCCGTCATCCTGTTAGATGAACCCGCAACAAACCTTGACGCGGCAGGTGTGAAGTGGTATCGTGAGTTGCTGAATTCTTACTTAAAGGGCAGGCTGCTGATTGTGAGTTCAAACAGGCAGGATGAGTATGAGTTCTGTAATGAGCGGTTGAATATTCTGGAATTCAAGCAGTAACTTTTTTTACATGGCAACAATTTCAAAATAACACCCTCATCTAATATCTAAAGTCTAATATCTGCTAATGCAGTTTTCAAATTGCGGATCTTATTTTGACAACATTACTTAGCTAATTCACCGGCAAAAGATTTTTACAAATTGATATAATTACTCGGTTTTTTTTTACAAAGACCTTAATTATCCGACAGAAAATATTTTTACGGTGAATGCAGACATAACCGTTTTGAACGCATCCGGTTTCATTGTTGAAATTTTTCGGTCAATCAATCTTTGGTTGAGCGTAAAATTTTATGCAGGCGGATGCCGCTTTCCAATAGCAGAGGCTGCTCAAGCATGTCATTACTGAGTTTAATGAAAAAAGTATCATCAAACATTTTAGAAGTGATTTACAGGCAGGCAAAATCTCCTGAGGCATTTACGGAGTTTGTAGAAACAATGAGTGCAGGACGGAGTTTCGAGCCGCTCAAATCGGTATATGGAAAAATGGTTAATACAATATCACCCTGCTTGAACATCCTGAATTATTTTTTCTTGCCATACAGGTTATCCCAACGCTCGTCTTCCTTGCTGCTCCATGCTTCGGCAAGTGATGGCTCCGAAATGAGCGTCACTTCATCAACTGGCGGAACAGTTTCTACGGTGACGCCCATTTCTCTGGCGACTTTCATCAAGAGTTCAATTTTCTCTTTCGAGTTATCGCTGCAAATGATTGTGGTTTTCATACAATCAAAAATAACTGCATTTTTTTCGAATCATTGAAAATCGGAAATATAAAAATGAAAAACAACTTAAATATAATTTATAAATTAAAACAATGAGAAAATTTGCCATTTAACCCATCTTCATTTTAGCAAATCGTTATCATTACCGAGACGCAGCATTCGCACAAGCTCCACCACCCAGTTCAAGCGTTCCTTTAGACCCGATGTCGTGGATGATGCTTGCCGCAGGAGGCTTCATCGCTGGCAGAAAATTGCTTTCTGAGCGGAAAGAAAAATAACGATTACTTCAAAAGTAGCCGTTGATTCGATTTAAAGTAATCCTGTAAATCACTCCTTCTTTCATTCGTTTCACTTCCATTAATTCAAAATTATTTTTGAATGTGTTGAAGTTGTGTAATGAATACCTGTCGCCTTCCCACCACACGATATAACTGCCGGCTTTTATTTCATTTAAAATGTCAACATCATGATAAATACTTTTCGGAACCGGGGTTGCATGAAGTCCGGTGAAAAAATAAATCGCGTGAGCATCATTGCTGATAATCTTTCCGGAGAGTTCATTTTCTTTGAGATAAGAGAGCATTTCATTGTCTTTCCACATCACATGATTATAAACTTCCACACCCTCATCATGCCAGCGATGCAGATGCTTGAGCGTTCTTGCAGCAGGATAAAAAAGCCAGAGGAGCACTAAAGGAATGATGATTTTTTTCAAATTCAGTTTTTGTGTGAAAAAGTCTAATCCCGAAAACAGCAAGATGAACAATGGAATAAATACCGGTGACAACAACCGGTCTCGCGGCTCTTCAAAAGAAGTGAACCAATAGGCGATGCAGAGTATGGAGATGTAAGAAACAGTTGTGATGCAGAGCAGAAAAACAGATTTGCTTTGATGCTGAAATAAATAAAATAAAATAAATAGAATCAGCAGACTACCTGCAAACAAGCGGAGTGATATTGGAAGTTGAATGGGTAAAAACCATGAGGTAATGGTATCTGATAGCACCATGATGTTTTTTTCAAACAATTCATTCCCTGCAGGTCTCAATCCCGTTAATGTTCCTGTTACTTTCCAATTTCTAAAGAGCCAAAATGCAAGCGGGAAGCCCGAAATGAAAAGTAATCCTGTATTGAAAACAGTTCGATGATATTTATTATAATACAATATCACAACCGCGACAGGAATTAAAAAAATACCTGCAAAGCGCTGTAACATCGCGGTGGCAAGCAACGTGAAAAACAGAAGCAATAAATACCTTTTATTTTCCTTCTGTTCCGCTTCATTTATTTTTAAACAGATGAGCAGGAACAAATTAATCAACAATAAGAACAAAGATTCTGATAAAGCAGTAGTAAAGACTTGCAATAGTGTGAATGAAAACACTAAAGCGGTCATCGTCACACAGCGAAAGAAAAATGAATGAATCACCAGTCGGATGAGCAGCCAACTTGTCCAGAGTGTCAGTAAAAAAGTGATGAGGTTAAAAACAAGCAGGCTGTTTTCAATTCTGACAGGTAGCAGTTTCAGCAAATAAATCAGCAGCGGAAAAAGGGGAGTCCAGGCGGTCATTGGGTTACCGTCAATTCCCAGCATCTTTCCTGAATCATGCAGACTTTCGGCAGCAGAGAGGTAGCTCACCGTATCTTCCGAGATGCCGATTCCAAAAGGATAGACCGCGAAAATAAAAAATATGGTGCCGGTCATAAGTGCAGCGGTGAGCAATATCAAATCGGCAGCGTATTTTTTTTTCAAGGAATGTTATAACTTTTTGAATCTTTCACAAAATACGAATTATTCATTTTCAAAAATGATGGATTAGATAAGAGATTGTTATCCACTTCATCCGGATTTAACCATGATATTGTTTATAAAGCTGCAAATCATGTGTTTAAACAGTGAATAACCTTTGTAAAACCGGTGTATAACTACACTTCCGGGCGTGCATAAATGGTGCGAAACTACAGCCTCAAAAATTTGGAAGTGAAAGAACGTGCATCTACCTTTGTTTCATTCAAGTAAGGGATAAAAGGCTGACTTGAGAATCGTTCTTTCTAAAAAACTCCGGTTTCATGGAGGGATGTTTTGAAAAGACATACCGCTGAAGAAAACAATACCGCGAAAGCGGATGGAAACCTTAGCAGGGTAAGAAGTCAAGGGCAGTCATCCGAAAGGAAGGCGGCAGCGAGACGGAAGTCAAAATAACCGTAGCTTGAACGCTTGCACAGAACCACGGTTCAGTGAAAGCGGAAAGGGGAAGTTGTTCGAAAGAACGGCTTCCCCTTTCGTGTTTTTATACCATCAGTAAACTGGATTTTGAACTTGTACTGAATAGCACCCGATAGTATATCCCGATCACAGTTCGTTATGATAATTTCTTTCGGGATAGAAAAGTCACTTTGAAATTTTGAAACAGACAGGAAAATATTTGTTGTTCTTGCCGGACTTCCCCCGGAAAAACTTATAAATCTTCAACCAGCGCGAAAACCACTTCAATCGTGTAATTTCCTGCTTGCAAAAATCCCTTCCCGCCTAATGGCACTGTAGAATTTGGAAACCTTGTCGGCAACCCGGGTACTACGCGGTAATGCACTCTAAAATCATGGGTTTCAGGATTGCTCCTGGCTGAACCGGCTCCGTAGCTTTCATCGGGTCCGGTGCCGACCATGCCGGCAATAAATTGAGTGCTGCCCGCGTCAGGAACGCCCCCGACAACACCGGAGTTGGATAATCCTTTGATGCTTGTAAAATCATTGAAATTGCCGCCTTGCGGAGATGACAGGTTGGGAGAAATCGCCTGAATTTCCAGCACTTCAGCCGGAAGATCGGCTTCCCCGTCTTTTGAATAGGCTTCCGCCTGAGTCCAGAAATCCGTGCTGGCATAGGCAAACAAATCCCAGTTCACCGTTGCGTCCACCTGCAGTCGCACGGCATTGTATTTCACAATCCCCCTGCTGTACTCATCAATCGAACTGAAACTGAATTCCACCTGTGGATTGGAAATCACATTCAGATTTAAAATTCCTTTGAAATCAGCCGTGATGTAAGAATACTCTTCATCAGAAAGCTGTGAAAAACCAAGTTGAAATGTCAACATCCCCGCGAAAATCATTGTTAATTTTTTCATACCCCTCATTGTTTTAGTTAACTAAATTTTCCACAAAATGATGAAAAAGATGGAAATAAGCAAATTAATTGATGATTTTCAGGGAACCCCTGCCTGAACCATATTCAGGATAACCCTTCAAGGCGCTGACATAGCGCAGGTTTTCAATGGTATAAAAAGCGTTTGGATTATACTGCCGGATGACGTTTTCAAGCGCGGGAATATCTTTTCTGCGGGCGGGCATGAAGACGACATTCACGTTTCCATCATTGCCTTCGGCATCCACGGAAGTCACAACGTAATTGTTTTTCCGAAGGTAATCTACCAGCGAATGGCTGTCTTTTTTCACGGTGATGATGCGCATCAGCACAATTCCTGCCGCCAATTTTTTTTCAATATACATGCCGACATACGTGCCCGTGGCAAATCCGCCCGCAAACGCGAGGTAGGAAACAGGTGTTGAGAGATTCTTCAATGCCTGGCTGACGGCAACGAGCCAAATCAGCACCTCCACGAATCCGAGCAGGGTGGCAAGTCCACGCTTTTCATTGATGGTGTACATGATGCGCAGCGTTGAAATGGATACATCAAAGATTCTCGCGGTGAAAATCAGGGCTGGGATGACCACCCACTCCTTGTAAGGAAAGGCGGATAAAAAAAGAGTTTCGAACATGTTGAAAATTTTGCCCGAAAGTTACCGCCATCGTTGAGTTTTTAATTCATTTTGAAAAAGATATTTTAAACAGATAATCCAATCAAAAACATTCATCCCGCTAATTCGTAATTTGCCTGAGTAATTATTTTAAAAATTAATACCGAACATTCGATGAAAAAAAATAAAATCGCCATTATCGGGGGAGGAAACCTTGGAGTTTCCATTGCGGAAGGATTGCTTCAATCAGGCTTATCAGCGCCCGGAGACCTGATTGTAACCCGCAGAAAAACACATTTACTGGAAAGTCTGAAAAAAAGGGGAGTGGCGGTGCTGGATGATAATGTGAAAGCCGTGAAAGAGGCACACATCATTATCCTGTCTGTAAAACCTAAGCAAATCGCGGATGTGATGAAAGAAATTCATCCTGCCGTTGACCACAAAAAACATCTTGTCATCTCAGTGGTGACCGGAGTTTCCCTCTCGGAAATCATGGAGGGAATCGGGGTGAAAGTGCCGTTGTTCCGCGCGATGCCGAACACTGCGATTGCCATCCGCGAATCCATGACCTGCCTGACAACACGCAACGGCTCAAAAGAGCAGAAAGAATTGGTGCAATCCATTTTCGACAAGTTGGGGAAAGCCATCTATATTGAGGAAGAACTCATGTCAGCCGCAACTGTGCTCGCGGCTTGCGGCATCGCGTATTCATTGCGTTACATCCGCGCGGCATCACAAGGTGGCATCGAAATTGGTTTTGACGCGCAAACTGCGCAACTGATAGCTGCTCAAACGGTGAAGGGGGCAGCATCACTGCTCATTGAGAGAGGTGAACATCCCGAACGCGAGATTGACCGCGTGACCACCCCGCAGGGCTGCACCATTGCCGGGATTAATGAAATGGAACACAGGGGATTCAGTTCCTCCTTAATCAAAGGTATTTTGACCTCATATAAGAGCATTGAAAAATTGGTTTAAAAACATCATCCACGGATTAATACAGGGGCAACGGAAGAAAAGAAATGCAGAAAATGGTTGAAACCATTTTTGAAAATAATGTCTCGATTAATTTATCCCACGGTTAAAACCGTGGGCTATGGAATGAAAATAACATCACGTTTATTATAATCCAAGGTTTTAACCGTGGGCTATGAACGAATCTCGATATTTGTGAAACCGTTTTAACGGTTTTGAGTTATCCCGCCTGCGGAATGATTAATTCCACCAAAAACTTTTCATCCAATACATGCAACTGACGTGCTGCCGCTTTAGATAACTTAATGACGGTGGTGCGGTTTTCATCGGTTTCAGGCAATTTGCCGATGACTTTTACATATATAATGCGATTATTCATCAGGTTGCGCACTTTGAGGACACTGCCGATGGGGGCGTATTTATGCAACGCGAAAAGATTTTTTACATTTTCATCCTGGTCACTGTCTATCCAGGTCGCGATTCCCCGGCTGACTTCCGTGTTCAATTTTTCATCCTGAAGTTTGAGGTATTGTTTTTCTAAGTTATCAGCCGGTTTTTTGACTAACGAAACTGATTCGTTTTTTTTGGAAAGGGCATCATTTTTAGTTGCATCCTTTTCATTCGAAGCTGGCGCTTTATACAGGGCAATCGTATTGAGTTGTTGCGGAATCAATAACTGCTGATTGATTTTCAGCGTGTCGCTGTTCAGGTTGTTTTTCTCCCGGAGCATCTGGGGCGTGACTTCATTGTAGCTTCTTGAAATGCTGTAAAGCGTTTCGCCCTGCTTAACGATGTGCGTGATATATCCTTCTTCTGAATAAATTTTTTCAACCACAGGCTGATGACTTGCGGCTTTGGGAGCGTAGAGCGGAATGATGAGCATTTCATCAATGCTGATGGTATAACCGCTTCCACCAATGCGATTCACGGAAACCAACTCCGTCAGTTCCACATGATAATGACGGCTGATTGAATAAATCGTTTCTCCGGCTTTCACTTTGTGAACGGTACAGTTTTTACCTTCAACTTTCAAACTGTCCAGCGAAACCTTTTGGGAAAAAATATCGGGTGAAAAAATTAACAACAACAGTACGGAGCACATCATATATTTTCGCATAACTTTAAATTTGTTTTTCCTGTAAAAAAACTTCACGAACCATCAAAGTTAAAGCCAAACCAGGGCTGCCATCGAACATGAAACATCACCTATTCACAGCGTTAGCGATTATTTCGTACACTTTTATACACATTACCGCGCTGGCGGATTCCATTCAGCCGGTCAATGATAAAGTAAAAGTTTACACATTTGAACTCAAACAAGACATTATGCCTGCCGCCTGGCGGCTCGTGAAACGCGCGGTGGAGGAAGCCGAAAGCAAAAACGCGGATTACATTATCATCCATATGAACACCTACGGGGGAATGGTCAACATAGCCGACTCCATCCGTACGAAGTTGATGAAGACCAAAGCAACCACTGCGGTGCTGATTGACAATAACGCGGCTTCGGCAGGCGCGCTCATTTCTATCGCCTGTGACAGTATTTACATGGTGGATGGCGCGAGTATCGGGGCGGCAACCGTAGTGGGAGGAAGCGGAGAACAAATGCCGGACAAGTATCAATCCTACATGCGCAGCACCATGCGCTCCACTGCCGAGACACAGGGTCGCGACCCTAAAATAGCTGAGGCGATGGTGGATGACCGCATTGCCATCCCCGGAATTGTTGATTCCGGATTTACGCTGACCTTCACCACTTCCGAAGCGATTCAACACGGCTATTGCGAAGGCAAAGCCGCGAATATTGAAGCGGTCATTGCGAAGCTGGGCGTGAAGGAATATGAACTCATCAAATACCAGGATAACACGCTCGAAAAGATTATCGCTTTCCTGCTCAATCCGGTAGTCAGTGGAATTTTAATGTTGCTGATTATCGGTGGACTATATTTTGAATTGCAAACTCCCGGTGTCGGTTTCCCGTTAATCGCTTCCATCACCGCAGCAGTTCTTTATTTTGCACCACTTTATCTTGAAGGGCTTGCCGAAAATTGGGAAATTCTCGTGTTTATAGCCGGGGTTATTCTACTGATAGTTGAAATTTTTGTTTTACCCGGATTCGGCATCGCGGGTATTTCGGGCATTGTCCTGATGGTTACTGGTTTGACGCTTTCGCTGATTCATAATGTTGCCTTTGATTTTTCATACACCGGTTTTGATGAAGTTGCAGGCGCGCTTTTTCGGGTGACGCTGACAGTTTTGTTCGGATTTGTGTTGTTTTTCTTTTTCGGAGACAATCTGTTTTATAATGTATTGGCTAAAAGAATCGCGCTTACGGATACTGCAAGCAGCGCGGATGGATATACCAGTCATAACATGTCTTATGAAATTTTAGTGGGAAAAACCGGTATCACGGTCACGGACTTGCGTCCCTCCGGAACTGTCGAAATTGACAATGAACGCTATGATGTCATCGCGGATGGAGAAATGATAAACCGCAATACGCCCGTAAAAGTGTTGCGGATGCAGGGAAATTATCTGGTGGTCGGGAAGGCGTAGTTTTTTGTTATTACATACGCACTTACTCCATAAAACTTCCTAACAGGTTGTCGTTTTTTAAGTACCAATCAATTACCAAAAGACAATTCCCAAAAAACAAATAATATTCAATTCTAAAACATCAAACACTTCAATCCAAACACAATGTTACTTTGGTATGAAGTTTTTTATTATTGGATTTTATTTGTGATTTGCTGATTGTGATTTGTATTTCAATCAATAATCAGTCAATAAAAATGTATGCTCAAAACTACTGAGCCGCGTTCTCTACAATTTCCTCATCCGAAATCTGCCTGATTGAAAATTTATATCCAAAGTAAATTGCCAGCCCGTAAAATAATACATCTATCGGGCTGAAAGTTTCGGTCATAATTGCAGGAATCAGTCCGAAGTCAATCATTAATAGCGTTTCAGAAAATCCCAGCCCTTCCTCATTCG
>JBGTCY010000291.1:0-10006 GCA_041748615.1 Chitinophagales bacterium | reverse complement strand
CCTTAACGATTTCACAAATCTGGCGATAATGATTCGTCACATTTTCCTTTCCGGTGATTCCCTCTTTTGCCATCAGCGAAGGATTCGTGGTAACGCCATCCAAGATTCCCCATGAAGCGGCTTCTGATATTTCCTGAATGTTAGCAGTATCAATAAAGAATTTCATAAAAATATTTTCCGGCTAAAATACAAAAAAGGATTACTCGGGCATCAAGTTTTTAATAACACATGGAGAAATTGATGAAACGCTAAACTGTATTTTTTTTGATTCCTGCAAGCACCTTAATTAAATTTCAACAAACTTCGTAACCCAACCTTTTAAAAGCCTTAATTTTCAGCGCTTTATAACAATAATTTCTGTGGATAACTCATCCGCCAATTAAATTTAATAATACTGAAATATGAATTTAAAATAGATGTTTTGAGAACCTATTTTTAATTGTAAAAATGAATGTAATAGTGCATTTTGCAATCTGGGCACAAAAGAAATAAAAAACTGTAGATATCATTTTGAAATACGAAACTCGGGCATGCCGGATAAAAATATCTGTTATAACACACACTTTGGTGTTCCTGCTATTTCCATGTTTAGTTGTATCCCAAACAGTTATTACCGGTGAGTTAAAAAAATGGCATAAGTTAACACTCACATTTTCAAGTGGAATCAACACCGGTGAAACAGCAACACCGAATCCCTTTACAGACTATCGCCTGAATGTCACTTTTACTAATGGCGCTAACACTTATCTTGTTCCCGGCTATTACGCTGCAGATGGAAATGCCTCGGAAACAAGCGCTACCAACGGGGATAAATGGCGGGTGCATTTTAGCCCTGATGAAATCGGGATTTGGACTTACACTGTTTCATTCCGGACAGGCAGTTATATTTCCATCAATGAGAATCCTGCTGCCGGCAGTCCGGTAGCGCCTTTAAACGGAATTAGCGGTTCTTTCAATATCCAGCCTACCGACAAAAGCGGGCGCGACCATCGCGCGAAGGGCAGACTGCAATATGTGGGCGAACATTATATGCGATTTGCAGAAACGGATGAATACTATATAAAAGGAGCTTGCAACAGCCCTGAGAATTTTCTCGGCTACCACGAATTTGACGGCACATATGACAACGGCAATATGTCGCCTAACACTCCTGACGGGTTACATCATTATCCAACACATGTTGCCGACTGGAACACGGGCGACCCAACCTGGCAAAACGGAAAAGGTAAAGGCATCATCGGAGCGCTGAATTACCTTGCAAGCGAAGAAATCACAGGCATGTATTTTCTAACCATGAACATTGACGGAGACGGAGACGATACCTGGCCCTACATTTCCCACAACGTGCAGGATTTTGAGCGCTTTGATTGCTCAAAACTCGACCAATGGGAAATCGTGTTTTCCCACATGGATTCCATCGGGTTGATGATTCACTTTGTGACACAGGAGCGTGAAAACCAAATGCTGTTAGATAATGGCGCCCTTGGCAATCATCGCAAAATGTACTACCGTGAATTGATTGCACGCTTCAGCCATCACCTCGCCATCACCTGGAATATGGGAGAAGAAAACGGTTGGGATTATTTGGGTCGCGGTACTCAGACAGACCAACAACGCAAAGACATGGCAACATACTTTAAAACGCATGACCCCTATCAAAACTTCGTGGTCATACACACCTATACGGATGACCATGACTTGATTTACTTACCGTTGTTAGGCTACCCGGATTATGAAGGCACGTCCATGCAAACCTATCATACGAATGTGCATGAATACACTTTGTTATGGCTGCAACGCTCGGCAAATGCCGGGAAAAAATGGGTCGTGAACCATGATGAAACTGTTGGTGGTATCAATCCAAACGGACCGGGGAACGGACACACTACGATGAGACGTTATGCGCTATATGGCAATTTGATGGCAGGCGGTGGGGGCGTGGAATGGTATTTCGGAGAAGACGACCTGACAGAAGAAAACCTGCGCAGCCGCAGCGGAATGTGGTCTTCTACACGCCATGCGCTTCGTTTTTTCAACGAACATTTGCCTTTCTGGGAAATGAAGAATAATCCGGGATTATTAAACAACAGCTTTTATGTATTTGAAAAACCCGGACGGATTTATGCCATCTACAGCATCTGGGGTTCATCCACAGGAATTACGCTGCCCTGCGGGAATTATACCGTTAAATGGTATGACCCGCATAACGGAGGTTCGCTTCAGGACGGCAGTGTGACGACAGTGAATGGTGGTGGATTTGCGAATCTTGGTAGTCGCCCTTACACAAATAATGACTGGATGATTCTTGTCACCAATAATTTCAATGTTGAATTTAATGTAACGCATGTTGGTTGCGGACAAAATCAGGGTGGGATAACCGCTACGGGAACCGGAGGCGTTGCGCCCTACTCCTATTCATGGAATACCGGTGCTGTAGGCGCTTCTATCAGCGCCCTCGCTGCCGGAACCTACACAGTTACTGTTACCGACAATTCGGGATGTACGATTTCAGAAAGCGTTGAAATCCTTCAAACAGCTCAGGCGAGTGTAAACCTGAAGGCATTTATAGAAGGTCCTTATAATGCAACTACTGGATTGATGAGTGACGACCTTCGGGTGGCCGGAGTGTTGCCATTGAATGAACCATTCACCGGACTCGGTTATACCCATGCAGGACCCGGGGGCGGGGAAACCGTTTCTCCGTCCGTATTTTCAATTACCGGCAACAATGCCATTGTTGACTGGATTTTTGTTGAGTTACGCGATAAGAATAATGTTGCAAATATCATTGCTACACGAGCGGCATTATTGCAACGTGATGGAGACATCGTGGACGTGGACGGTTTGCAGCCATTGACATTCAATGGAATTCCTTGTGAGGATTATTACATCGCGGTACGTCATCGCAACCATCTTGGTTTTATGACGGCAGGTACTTACTCGCTCAGCAGTACATTAACGCTTGATCTTTCCAGCACAGCAATTTCTTTGTATGGAACCAATGCTCAAAAAACAGTTTCAGGAAAAAGAGTAATGTGGACGGGAAATGCCAATAATAATCACCAATTAAAATACATTGGTGCAGATAATGACCGTGATTTGATTTTAAATACAGTCGGTGCGTCCACTCCTACAAGCGTGATAGCGGGTTATCATAATGAAGATTTGAATCTTGACGGATATGTAAAATACATGGGTGTTAATAATGACCGTGATTTGATATTGTTAAACATAGGCGGCTCAACTCCGGGCGCTGTCAGAATCGAACAACTTCCTTAACCTGCCGTGAAAAGACCGCTCCACATATTATTCCTACTCATCATTACCCTCTGCGGAAGCGGGTTGTTCAATTCTTTAATTGCCCAACCAAATGTCAGTATCGGATTATTTAAAATCGGGAATGATTCTCTTGAAGTGCGTCTGCGTCCTTCCGGGAATTTTAATGGCGTGGTTTCAAATGTCGTGTTCACATTACGCTGGCACAGCGGCTGTAATGCCGGTCTCGGAAATATCACTCAAACAGGAAACATTGCAAACTATCTTCCGATGGAAAAGTCAGGCGGGCAGGAAAGTCACAATGGATTTACCTATCAGATATTCGGAGGAAAAGGTTTGCAAACCATCAATTCAACGGGTACAAGTTGGACAACCAATACTGAATATTCCTTGCTGAAAATTCCGATTAACGGGAGTGCAGGGATGTTTGAAATCATGAATGACACATGGACCGGGGAGTTTTTTAATAATGCCGACTACTTTGTTTCACTAAACGGATTAAACCGAACCGGCAGCATCTATCAATCAGCCTGCTATTTTATTGATGAGGACAATATGAGTATTTGCCAGGGTGACAGTATTTTATTGGGGGGTGTTTACCGAAAAACTACCGGAGTTTATTACGATACACTTTCAGTTGGCGACTGCGGCAGTATCGTGGCAACTACACTTTCGGTTTTACAGTCTGCTTCAACAAACATTTCAGTTTCCATCTGTTCCGGTCAAAGCTATTTCGCGGGAGGGGCTTCGCAAACCACTTCCGGTGTGTACCAGGATTTTTATATCGCAGCCAATCAATGTGACAGCATAGTCACCACCACATTGACTGTTTCGCCTGCAAGCTCAATTACAAACACGGTTGAGATTTGCGCGGGTGAAAGTTTTCTTGCCGGAGGAAACTGGCAAACGGAAAGTGGAATTTATACCGATAGTTTCACAACCGGAAATGGATGCGACAGTATTATTATCACCGATTTAACGGTGCATCCTATCTATTTATCACAAGTGGACATTTTCATTTGTGAAGGAGCAAGCATCATTGCCGGAGGCGATTACCAAACTGTCAGCGGAATTTATTATGACACCCTCACTTCTCAATCGGGTTGTGACAGTATGATTGAAACAAACCTGACCGTATCTCCTGCAATCATTGAACAACAGGATATTGAAATTTGTGAAGGGGACAGCTTCTTTGCCGGAGGCGCATATCAATTTACTGCCGGAACATTTTATGATACGCTTACCACAATTAACAATTGCGACAGCATCATCATCACCTCCTTATCCTTTTTAATGGAATTTGAAAAGCAGGTTCAGATAGACATTTGTGACGGGGAGGCGCATTTTGCCGGAGGCGCGTGGCAAACACAATCAGGAAGTTATTTTGATTCATTGACCACCACTTTTGGATGCGACAGCATTGTGATTACGCAACTCAACGTCTTTC
This sequence comes from Chitinophagales bacterium, assembly GCA_041748615.1. Classification (GTDB taxonomy): domain Bacteria; phylum Bacteroidota; class Bacteroidia; order Chitinophagales; family CAIOSU01; genus JBGTCY01. The sequence continues at coordinate 5,283 of JBGTCY010000291.1, read as the reverse complement.
CCAACTACCTGATGAACATACAAGTTGAAATTTGTGAAGGAGAAAGTCATTTTGCCGGAAACGATTTCCAGATGCAATCCGGATTTTATTTTGATACTTTAATATCAGTTAATGGATGCGACAGTATTATTATCACCGAACTGACGGTGTATCCTACTTTCATTATTTCAGTTCCAATAGAAATTTGTGAAGGGCAAAGTCATTTTGCAGGAAACAATTTTCAAACTCAATCCGGACTTTATTTTGATACTTTAATGACGCTTCATGGATGCGACAGTATCATCATCACTGAACTGACGGTACATCCGGTTTTCATTATTTCCCTTCCGGTGGAAATCTGTGATGGCGAAAGTCATTTTGCAGGTGGTTATTTTCAAACTCAGCCCGGAATTTATGATGATACTTTAAACACACAATTTGGCTGTGACAGTATTATTCAAACCGAACTGACGGTAAATCCGGTATTTGTTCAATCATTGCAAATCAATATTTGCGAAGGAGAGAGTTATTTTGCAGGCGGAGCTGCACAAACTGAAACCGGAATCTATTTTGATTCGCTTTTCACCGCTTCAAATTGTGACAGTATCATCATCACAGAACTGTATGTTGAACCGCGCATCATTGAAAATGTCAACATTGCAGCCTGTGAGGGAGAAAACATTTTCGCGGAAGGGGCATGGCAAACTTCCAGCGGAATTTACATGGATACTTTTGAAGCGCACAACGGCTGCGATAGTGTCATCATCACGAACATTATTTTTAACAATACCAATCTGACCTTGCGCAATGTTTCCATTTGTGAAGGCGAAAGTCATTTTGCGGGAGGCGCGCAACAAACAACTTCGGGCACTTACATTGATTCATTGTTGAATGTTGAACAATGTGACAGCGTGGTGGTGACTCAACTGACTGTAAAGCCGGAAAAAACAACAAACCGCACGATAGCAATCTGCCAGGGAGAAAGCTACTTTGTCGGAGGCGGATTTCAGGATGAAGCGGGATTTTATTTTGATTTTCACACCGCAACCAACGGATGCGACAGCACGGTCATCACCGAATTAATTATCTTAAACAGTTATTTAACTGACAACCCTGTTTCCATTTGTTTGGGTGAAAGCTATTTTGCCGGAGGGCAACTCAGAACCACTTCCGGTATGTATTCAGACATGTTTACAGCCGAAAACGGATGTGACAGCTTAGTCATTACCAACCTGACGGTAATACCTGTTTTTTCTACGACAATCAACATTGAAATTTGTGAAAATGAAAGTCATTTTGCCGGTGGAGCGAGCCAAACAATAACCGGAATCTATTTTGATACCCTGACAGCATTGAATGGATGTGACAGTATTTTGATTACTGAACTTACCGTGTTTCCTTTATTCTCCTTCACAAGAGAAATCATGATTTGTGAAAATGACAGTTTTTTCACCGGGGGGGCATATCAAAAAAATGCCGGAGAATATGTTGATTCATTTTTAACCGTTGCAGGTTGTGACAGTATTGTTACCACTACCCTGCTGATTGAATCAATCGTCACTGAAAACATTGACATTTACGCGTGCGCTGGTGAAAGTGTGTTTGTTGGTGGCGACTGGCAAAACGCATCTGGAATATACAGCGATACTTTCATCGCATCAGGAGGCTGTGACAGTATCACATTCACACACTTATTCTTTCATCCAACCGCATTTACTTCGATACAGGTGGAAATCTGTGATGGCGAAAACTATGATGCAGGCGGAGCGGCACAAACTACATCAGGTATTTTTTATGATACACTTTTTACCACACAAGGCTGTGACAGTGTTATTGCAACTGAAATTCAAATTCTCCCGGTATTTTCTACCACTCAAATGATTGAGATTTGTGAGGGTGAAAGTTTTGTTGCCGGTGGAAATCCTCAATCACAAAACGGAATTTATTATGACACCTTAACTGCCGGAAATGGTTGTGACAGTATTATCATCACTGAACTTTCGGTTTTACCGGTTTATTCAACAAATCAACAAGTGACGATTTGCAATGAGGATAGCTTTTTTGCGGGTGGCGCATATCAAACTAATTCAGGATTTTATTTTGATACACTCATTGCTTACAATGGGTGCGACAGTGTTCTCATTACTGACCTTACGGTAACCCCTTCGATTATAACAAATCTTCAGGTATCAATTTGTGAAAATGAAAGTCATTTTGCCGGTGGCGCTTTTCAATCTGCTGTCGGAACATACACTGATATATTCACAGCAATCAACGGCTGCGACAGTACGGTGATTACGGAATTGAGTTTGCTTCCGGTTTATCTTGTCAATATTCCAATGGAAATTTGCGAAGGCGAAAGTTATGTCGCGGGAGGCGCGGTACAAACAACATCAGGCGTATATTATGACACTCTTCTTACTGCTCAGAGTTGTGACAGCATCATCGCCACAACGATTCAACTCCTTCCGGTTTTTTCAACTTCTCAATTCATCAGCATTTGTGATGGTGAAAGTTTTGTTGCCGGTGGAAATCCTCAATCACAATCCGGAATTTATTATGACACCTTAACCGCAGTGAATGGCTGTGACAGTGTCATCATCACTGAACTCTCTGTATTGCCGGTTTTTTCAGTTATTCAACAGGTGACGATTTGCCATGAAGATTTTTATTTTGCCGGTGGCACATGGAGAAACATTTCCGGAATTTATTTCGACACACTCACCGCCCTCAATGGTTGCGACAGTGTTCTCATCACTGAACTGACAGTGTCTTCCGCAATTGAAACAATCGTTCCCGTTGCGATTTGTGAGCAGGAAAGTCATTTTGCCGGAGGCGCGTCACAATCAATACCGGGAACTTACAGAGATATTTTGATTGCGGCAAACGGCTGTGACAGCACAGTTATCACAGAGTTAGTGGTAAATCATGTTTATCTGTCCACAAAGCACATTGAAATTTGTAATGGTGACAGCTTGTTTTTGGGAAATGCCTATCGCAAAGTATCAGGGGTTTACCGGGACACGTTCCCGACAATTCACTTTTGTGACAGCGTGGAGGTGACTTCACTTTCGGTGCAGGCTGCCGTTACCAATATCGTTTCAATTACGATTTGTGCAGGCGACAGTGTTTTTGCGGCAGGCGCCTTCCGCTTTTCAACCGGCAATTATTACGACACGCTTCCGGGCTCCAACTGTGACAGTATTATTATCACAGTATTGCAAGTGATTGAACCTCTCAGCGTCATTCAACAAGTAACGATTTGTTCAAATGAAACCTACTTTGCCGGAGGTGCGCTTCAGTCATCAAGTGGAGTTTATGAAGATACGCTGCTCTCAACGGACGGCTGCGATAGTGTGGTTATTACGCTGCTCGATGTAGTTTCAGCATTTGAAAATACGGCTGATGTCTCTGTTTGTAGCGGTGAAAACTATTTTGCCGGTGGCACATGGCAAGTTGAATCCGGTACTTATCGTGATACATTTGTTGCTGTAAATGGCTGCGACAGTATCATCATCACCTCCCTGACCGTACTCCCGGATTATTTTGAAGTAAAACCTGTTACGATTTGCAGCAATGAAACTTATGTTGCCGGTGGCGCTCCTCAAAATATCCCAGGTGTATATATAGATACTTTCTCTGCAAGTAATGGCTGTGACAGTGTGGTGGTCACGATGCTCACAGTGAATTTTGCATTCTCATCCACCCAACAAATTACGATTTGCAGCGATGATAGTTTTTTTGCTGGAGGAGCCTTTCAAACTGTTTCCGGAATTTACAGGGACTCGTTCTTGACTTCACAAGAATGTGACAGCATCCTCGTGACTGAGTTATTTGTAAATCCGGTTTTTCAAAAAACAAGAGCTATTCATATCTGCGATAACGACAGTATTTATGCCGGAGGCGCTTATCAACAAATTGAAGGAACTTACGTTGATACATTCTCTGCACATTCCGGCTGTGACAGTATCATTATCACCCACCTTTCAGTGGAATCCACGATTGCAGTTACCCGTGAAGTAGTGCTGTGTAATGGTGACAGCTTGTTTACTGGCGGAGCATTTCAATTCAGCGCTGGCGCATATCATGATACTTTCCTGGCGAGCGGTGGGTGCGATAGTGTGGTGACTACCCTGTTAACGATTGCAGAATCCGAGATGATAAACAGGGTAGTTTCTATTTGCACAGGTGACAGTATTTTACTTCAAAACGTCTATCAAACACAGCTTGGAATTTATTTTGACACGCTGCTGACCGTGTGGGGATGTGACAGTATTATCATCAGCGAATTAAATGTTTTTCCGGTTTATTCAGACACCATTTCGGTATCAATCTGCGACAATGAATTTTATTTTGCTCAAGGTGCATGGCGTAATATCAGTGGAACCTATATTGATGTCCTGACAGCGCTAAATGGTTGCGACAGCATCATCGTCACGGAATTATCTGTTAATTCACGTGCGTTTGAAACATTGAATGTTTCAATTTGCCAGGGAGAAAGCTATTTTGCCGGTGGAGCTAACCGAACCACTGCCGGCAGCTACAAAGACACGCTGACAGCAGCAAACGGATGTGACAGTATTTTAACAACACATTTAACGGTGTTGCAAAAATTTACAAGATACAATCCAGTTTCCATTTGTCAGGGTGAAAGTTATGTTGCAGGAGGCGCACCGCGCTCAACCACCGGACTGTATTTAGATACCCTGACCGCACTAAACGGATGTGATAGTATTATACTGACTATTTTAAATGTACTCCCCCGAAAAACAAAAAACATCGCTGCATCAATCTGCAACAATGAACAATATTTTGCAGGAGGAGCCAACAGAAGTACTTCGGGTATTTATTACGATACCCTGACGGCTGCCAACGGTTGCGATAGTGTTGTTATCACGACTTTGACCGTAAAAAATACTTACCTCAATGACCGTAATTTGGCAATTTGTAATGGCGACAGCATTTTCCTGGAAGGCGGTTTCCGATTCACCACTGGATTTTATTATGACACACTCACCGCTAAAAACGGATGTGACAGTGTCATCGTTACACATCTTACGATTAAGAATCATCGCTTCGCGGCAAGAACAGTTACTATTTGTGATGATGATAGTTTTTTTGTGAGTGGAAACTGGCAAACGATTGGTGGCGCTTACATTGACACGCTTGTTGCTTCAAACGGATGTGATAGTATTTTAACAACTAATCTCAACGTACTGCCGACTTATGTTATCAATCTGGAGGTTTCAATTTGTGAAAATAAAACCTATTTCGCTGCCGGAAATCTCCAAAATACTTCAGGAT
>JBGTCY010000290.1:0-53612 GCA_041748615.1 Chitinophagales bacterium | reverse complement strand
TAGATTTTAGATGTTAGACACTATAGTCTAAAGCCTATCATCTAAAGTCTATCATCTAAAATCTATCGTCTAATATCCGCTCATGCAGACTTCAAATTGCGGTTGTTATTTTGACAACTGCACTTACCCACCGATTTTCATTGAACCAACAATTCGGTTTTTATTTTTTTATCTCCTATAATTTGTATTTTCGGCAAATCAATCTATCAATACCGGATTGTAATCAATGGAACAACAAGACAATTCCGAATCATTACCCGACTACGTTACCCGTAAGTTTGATGTCATTGAACCCAACCTCGAGGAGTGGCCCATTTATAAATTGAGCGCGTCACGCTATCAATTTATCGAGGAGGTAAAAAACACCAGTTTTCAAAAATTCCTGACTTCTTTCAATAAAAAAAACAATATCACGGAAGAGCTTGCCCGCACTGTTTACCATGAGCGCATCCGCCTGACACAAAATCCCTGGAAAGCCGACCCTGAAGATGAACGTGAATTCTGGAGTGACATCAAAAACAAATTATTGCGCATTACCCGTAAGGAAAGACAAGGCACTGAAGAATATCAGGAAGACGCGCAATTTTTATCCAAAACCATCATTTCGCGCTACGCCAATGAAATTGCGGGCAATTTTGACCCGTCCATCTATGAATTCGCAAGAATGGCGGTCCCTTTTGGTATTTCCAGATTGCTGAAAACATCTTTCGGAAAAAATTTCAAAGAGCGTTTGAGCCAGCAGTTCAGCATCCGCGACCGTGTGATTCTTGAGGGCGACCTCGACACTGTCAGGGAATTATCGAAGCAACATACGATTATTATCGTTCCAACGCATATCAGTAATATTGATTCGATTGTCATTGGTTGGGCGATTCAGGAAATGGGGCTGCCCGCTTTCATTTACGGAGCGGGATTGAATCTTTTCGGGATTAAAATGCTGGCATATTTCATGAATCGTCTCGGAGCTTATAAAGTGGACAGGCGTAAAAAAAACCAGCTTTACCTTGAAACGCTGAAAACTTATTCCACGCTTGCTATGCACCGCGAATGTCACAGTCTTTTTTTTCCGGGCGGCACCCGTTCGCGCTCAGGGTTGGTGGAAAAACAACTGAAACTCGGATTGCTCGGAACATCATTGGAAGCTCAGTATCTGAATTATCTGCATCATGGCGATGCCGCAAAAAAAATCATCATTGTGCCGGTGGTGATGAATTATCATTTTGTGCTGGAAGCGCCCGACCTCATTGAGGAGCATCTGAAAAGAACCGGGAAAGAATTTTATCTTGCCGAGCGGCTTGACTCCTACTCAACCTCGCTCAGGATGGCGCGTTTTATCTTTAAGTTTTTGACTCAAAGTTCCCGGATGTATCTTTCTTTCGCGCCATGTATGGATTTGTTCGGCAACAGGGTTGATAAATACGGCATCAGCTATGACCGGAATGACAGACCGATAGATGTGCGGCAATATTTTATTTCGGGCGGAACACTGCAGGACGATAAACAACGCAATGAAGAATATGTGAAAATGCTGGGCGACAAAATTGTTCAGCGATACCACACATACAATATCGTGATGACCAGCCAGTTGGTGGCATTCTGCGCTTTTGAAATCATTCGTAAAAATTTCAAAAAACTTGACCTGTTTGGAATTTTAAGACTGCCTCCGGAAGACACTTTTATCCCATATCAGGAGTTGATGGAATCCTGTACCCGTGTCCGTGACAGATTAGTTGAAATGGAAAATAACAATGAAATCAAATTGACGCACACCATGAAACGAGACATTCAAATGATCGTGGAGCGGGGGCTTGAGCAAGTCGGATTGTATCATGACCGGAGACCTTTAATGAAGAAAAAAAACGGGGATGTGATGAGTCCTGACCTGAAGCTGTTATATTTTTACAGAAACCGTTTAGACGGATACGGATTAGAGCAATTTGTTTGAAAAAATGATTTTAAAAAAAGAGTTGAACTGACTAAACATCCATGCCTGAAAAGAAAATCATCGGAGTCGTAGGCGCTGGTAATTTTGGAATTTCCATTGCCAACCTCATTGCTGAAAATCATGAGGTGTTGTTGTATGCAAGACGTCCGGAAGTGGTGCAGCAGATTTTAACTCAGCGGGAATGCGCTGGTCAAGTTGTTAATTCATCCATTCAGGCGACCAATGATTTGAAAGAAGTAGCAGAAAAATGCACGCTTATTTATCCGACTATCCCTTCCGCTTTTTTCAGCGATGTGATTGAAAAAATTTCCCCATTCCTTCGTCCCGACCATATCCTGATTCATGGCACAAAAGGATTTAATGTGAAATTGAATGAGGGCGAAAAATTAGAAAACATGAAATCACTCTCCCGTGACAGAATTCAAACGATGAGTGATGTGATTCGTGAAAAAACAGTGGTTGTGCGGGTGGGATGTGTTTCGGGACCTAATCTCGCGACAGAATTGGCGCAACACTTGCCGGCTGGCACCGTGATAGCCAGCAGGTTTAACGAAGTGATAAAACTCGGAATGGAGTCTTTACGCAGTGAGCGTTTTCAGGTTTTCGGCTCGCATGACATTACCGGGGTTGAACTTGCCGGTGTGTTAAAAAACATCATCGCCATCGGCTCGGGAACGGTCACCGGTCTTGAATTGGGTGAAAACGCGCGCGCGCTTTTCATCACCCGAAGCATCAGTGAATTAATTAAAATCGGAACAACGCTGGGCGGGGATGTGAAAGCGTTTTTGGGACTTGCCGGTATTGGAGATATTATCGCAACCGCTTCCAGCCGTTTCAGCAGAAACTATACGGTGGGCATGAGGCTCGCGGCAGGGGATTCCTTGCAGAAAATCATTGATACTTCCGATGAAGTTGCCGAAGGGATTAATACTGTTCGCGTAATTAAATTGCTTGCCGACCATTACAAAGTGAAAGTGCCGATTATCCAGATTATCCACCGCGTTTTGTTTGACAGACTTCCCGTGAATGAAGCCCTTGAGTTTTTAATGAAATACCAGTTAGAACAGGATGTGGATTATATGTAAGAATGTTTGGGACAGGGGACAAGGGGCATGGGACAGGTGAAATGGGAGAGTTGCGAATCACTTCTGAATCTTTTTTTTCACAACCTTTTATTTACAACTTCAAATTTCATCATTCCGCAACCACTAAGAAATAATTTTTCTTTCCCTTTTGCACAAGCAGATAACGATTATTCAATAAATCGCTTGACGAAAGTTTCAGATGTTCGTCCGTTATTTTTTCTTTATTAATGCTCAATCCGCCTTCCTTAATCACACGCCTTAATTCGCCTTTCGAAGAAAAAACGGGAGCGGACGCGGTCAGTCCTTCCATGAGGTCAACCCCGTTTTCAAAAATGGATTTTGATGCCGGAAAAACCGGAACTCCTTCAAACACATTCAGGAAATCGCGCTCTGAAATCGCCAGCAGGGTTTCCTTGGTGGCTTTGCCAAATAAAATTTCTGAAGCGTTGAGCGCTGTCCGGTAATGATCATCCGAATGCACCATCACCGTGACTTCTTTTGCAAGTGTTTTTTGGAGATTTCTCAGGTGTGGCGCATTGTTGTGTTCCGCTATCAGCGCTTCGATTTCCTGTCTTTCAAGAAAAGTAAAAATTTTGATATACTTCTCCGCTTCAGCATCGGAGACATTCAACCAAAACTGATAAAACTTGTAGGGCGAAGTCATCCCGGCATCCAAAAAAACATTGCCATCTTCCGTTTTGCCGAATTTTGTGCCGTCCGGTTTTGTAATCAGCGGACAGGTGACGGCATAAGCTTCAGTTCCGCCCATTCTCCGGATTAATTCCACACCAGCTGTGATGTTGCCCCACTGGTCGGAACCACCCATTTGCAGACGAACATCATATTGTTTATTCATCCAGTAGAAATCATAAGCCTGTAATAATTGATAAGAAAATTCGGTATATGAAATACCGGTTTCAAGCCGTGATTTCACGGAGTCTTTCGCGAGCATGTAATTTACGGTGAGATGTTTTCCGGCATCCCGCAGAAAGTCAAGCAGGTTCATGTTTTGATACCAATCATAATTATCCAACAACAAAGGCGCATGTTCTCCTTTGTCAAAATCGAGGAACTTATGAAACTGGCTTTTAAATTTCTCTTTGTTGAATTCAAGCGTTTCCTTCGTGAGCAGATTGCGCTCAGCAGATTTACCGGAAGGGTCGCCTATCATACCGGTGGCGCCACCCAGCAAAGCCACCGGCTGATGTCCGGATTTTTGAAATAATCGCAGCAGCATCACCTGCACCAAGTTGCCGATGCCGAGAGAGGGAGCGGTGGGGTCAAAGCCAATGTATCCGCGCGTTTTGTGTTGATTGAGATAGCCATCCGTTTCGGGAATCATCTCAAAAAATAAATTGCGCCACCTGAGTTCACTGATAAAATCCATAGAAAAAACTTTGGGCAAATTTAGATTTTAAGCGGTCAGGAAATATTACTTTTTTAAAGTGATGGATTGCGATTAATTTTCACCATCGCATTGCATGAATCTCCTCTCCCATTGCTTCCTTGACACTGACGCTTCACCCTATTTCAAAATCGGTTGCATTATGCCCGACCTGATTTCGGGTTTCAATCAGAAAATGAGAAAACAGGTGTTTCATTTTAACCATGAACATGAAGCGCCAGAACACCGTGAAATTTTTGCAGGTATCAAAAGGCATTACCGGGTGGATGCCTTGTTTCATCAATCGTCCTTTTTCAAAGAAAACAGCGACTTGATTCATCAAAAAATTAAAGAAGCCTCCTTGCCTTCCGTCAGATTCAGGACCTATTTTTTTGCCCATGTGTTTCTTGAACTGATGCTTGACCGCCTGTTGAGCAAACATTATCCTGAATTTAGCGTAAAAATCCGGGAGGAGTTTTCAAGGGTTGAAACCGGAGTGGTTGCTTCGTACTTTTCCCATATTCAGAAATCCGGTGAATTGACCCATTTTTTTGATAATTTTAGTAAGTTCAATAGCGGAGCACATCTACATTTTTACACTGACAATGATTTTTTTATTGGGGCGTTAATCAGGGTGTATCAAAAAATCACCCCTGTAAGCGTCAGCATTAGCGAAAAGGAAACACTAAAGGTCCTTGCGGAAAATATCGAAAACGATTACCGCGGGCAACTGTTATCAGTTTTTGACCAAATGCGTTTTTGGCTAAATGATGAAGCATTAACCAAAACTTTGAAATGAATTCAGCCCGACTCACCGCCATCGTTTTTTTAACGGTTATCACTGCCAGCGCTTCCTTTGCTCAGGTCAGAAAATACAGCAATGAATTTTTATCCATTGGCGTAGGCGCACGCGGGCTTGCCATGTCCTCCGCGCAAGTGGCATCCGTGAGTGACGCTACTGCCGGTTTTTGGAATCCGGCTGCCTTGACCAGGGTAAAAAACAATGTCAATCTTTCGCTCATGCACGCAGAATATTTCGCGGGTATCGCGAAGTATGATTATGGCGCGTTCGCGGTGCCGATGAAAGACAAAAACCGCGTTATCGGCTTTTCCGCCATCCGTTTCGCGGTGGATGATATTCCCAATACGCTCAACTTGTTTGAACCGGACGGCTCCATCAATTATGATAATATCAAATCATTCTCCGTTGCCGATTGGGCATTTATTTTTTCCTATGCCCAAAAAGTGAAAGAGACCGGGTTGAGCCTGGGCGGCAACACGAAAATTATTTACCGCATCGCGGGTGATTTTGCCACCGCATGGGGATTCGGATTGGATTTTGCAGCGGCTTATGACATCAAACAATGGCGATTTGGCTTGATGGGTAAAGACGTTACCGGCACTTTCAACGCGTGGAATTTCAATTTCACGGACAAAGAAAAAGCCGTGCTGGTGAGCACCGGGAACATTATTCCTGAAAATTCACTTGAAGTAACTGTGCCTAAGTTCATTTTTGCCGCAGCATACGAAGTGAATATCAAGGATAAATTTAAAATCCTGCCGGAACTGAATTTCGAGATGACTACGGACGGAAAACGTAATGTGCCGATTCGCACAGACGCAGTGAGTTTTGACCCGCGCTTTGGGCTGGAATTGAATTATCTCGACATCATTTATCTGCGTGGTGGTGTAGGAAATATTCAACGCTCCACGGATGATTTCGGTGAAAAAATTGTGACCTTCCAGCCTAATATTGGTTTAGGATTGCAGATAAAATCATTTGGAATTGATTACGCTTTCACGGATATCGGCAATCAGTCAGATGCTTTATACTCGCATGTCTTTTCGCTCAATATTGGTATCAATAAAAAGAAAACACAATAACCAACTTTTGAAGCCCCTCATTAATCATATCATTTTCTTTCTCACGTTGCTTTCGAGCGTTTCATTGCAGGCGCAATTCGGCAATGAATGGATTGAATATAACCTCACCTATTACAAATTCAAAGTCACTAGCGATGGTCTTTATCGCATCCCTTACTCTACGCTGAATACGCTGCCCAACTCGAATATCAACAATGTGCTGGGAGTAAATTTCAATCTTTATCACATGGGGCAGCCTGTGCCGATTTATGTTTCTACCACCGGCAACTTCGGCTCGAATGATTTCATTGAGTTTTACGGCAAACGAAATGACGGAACGCTTGATACGCGCTTATTCTCAAACCCAAGTCATCAGGTGAATAAATATCATAGTTTGTTCAATGACAGTTCAACCTATTACCTGACCTGGAATGGTTCGAATCCGAATATTTTAATCAACAACATTCCCAACGACCTCACCAACCTGCCACCTATTGAGCAATATTTCATGCACACGGTAAGGACTTCAATTACCAGTAATTATCAATTAGGAAAACCTACCTGGATTGGACCTCCGCCTCCTTTTTCCGGTGGACAACCGGTGTATGAATCCATTTTTGATGAAGGTGAAGGTTTCACCGGAATTCCTTTCAACCAGACAACTTCAAACAACACAGTAGTTGTCCCGAATATTTATTCCAACGCCCCGGTGAATCCCACCATTAACATCAGCCTGCTCAGTATTTCAACGCTTGAACACAAACTGAGATTCAGATTTAACACTTATACGATAGCAGACACTACATTCAGGGGTTTCAGAATGAGTCACTTCAGCTATAATTTCCCTCTAAACCAGTTAAATAATTACAATAATCTGGGAATTACAGCGATGGGCACTGAAGGCATTGACAGAAATGCCGTAGCAGTGATTGAATGCATTTACCCGCATGAATTTCTGCGTTCAGATGCAAAATTCTATTTCAAATTGAATCCGGGTTCTGCTGCCCGGTATTTTGAAATGCTTTTATTCAATGACAAAAACACCGCTCCGATTTTATACGACCTCACTAATCACTTGCGAATAGTTGGTACACAAAGCTCAGGAAAATTCAAATTGCCCGCGCAATCGCAAAACATTGCGCGCGAGTTATTTCTCACCAGTCAAAATAGCAGCGATATTCTCACTATCACCTCGATGGAGCGCGTGAATTTCGTGAATTATTTCAACCAGGCTTTCCAGGGCGATTATGTCATCATCAGTCATCAGAAACTGAGGGATGATGGCAATGGCGTTGACAACGTGAGCGCTTATGCCAAATACCGCAACAGCATTCAGGGCGGCAATCATCAAGTGGCGGTGTTGATGATTGACCAATTATATGACCAGTTTTGTTATGGCGTCAGAAAACATCCGCTTGCCATCAGAAATTTTGTGGACTTCGCGATGGCAAACTGGGTGAACAAACCCGAACATATCTTCCTGATTGGAAAAGCGCGGGAATATAATGCCATGCGAACTACTTCATCCGCGTATCAACAATGTTTAGTCCCGACTTTTGGAAATCCCGGTTCTGATATTTTACTTGCCGCGACCAACACTTCGATTGCACCAAGAGTTGCGGTTGGAAGGTTGTCGGCAGAAAATGGCGCGGCAATCGGAAAATACCTTGAAAAAGTAATGGCTTATGAACGGGTGCAGGCTGAAAGAGGCGACCCACATCAAAAGATTGATGAAAAAATCTGGATGAAAAGAGTCTTGCACATGGGTGGTGGAGAAGGGATAGGTCAGCAAACGCAGTTCAAAGGTTTTTTGCAGAGCTATGAAAGTATCATCAAGGATACTTTATACGGGGCGGATGTGACCTCTTTTTATAAAACTAGCACTGCTCCGATTCAGGTGGTACAATCCGACTACATGCGCGACCTGATTAATACAGGAGTTTCATTGATTACTTTTTTCGGTCACTCATCTCCCAACTCTTTTGACATCGCGATTGATGACCCGGAACAATACAACAATTTCGAGCGGTATCATCTCATTTTATCCAACGGTTGTTTCACGGGTAATATTTATAATCCGTCCCCGGGAATCAGTGAGCGTTTTGTATTGGCAGACAGCAGGGCAGCCATCGGATTTATTTCCACAATCAGCCTTTCATCCTCCGGGGGATTGCATACCTATTCATCCAATTTTTATAACAACCTGAGCCGTAAGCATTATGGCAAATCCATTGGCACCATCATGAGAATGACTGCGGCTGATGTTGAAAGCTGTTGCAATGCTGTCATCAACAGGGGCATTGTGGAAGAAATGACGTTACATGGCGACCCGGGATTGAAACTGAATATTCATCCCAAACCCGATTATTCTTTAGAGCCTCAAATGGTTTCATTCCTTCCGAGCACTGTCACCGTTGAGCAGGAATCATTTGATGTAAAAGTAATTGTCACCAACCTCGGAATGGCTTTGGCTGACAGCATCAATTTGGTAGTGACCAGGTTTTTCCCGGATGCGGCAGCCGGCAGTATTCCGTATGTGAAAAGAATGCGCGGAACGATGTTCAGCGATACCGTAATCTTCACGATTCCGACCGGTGGCGCCAGCGCTTTCGGATTGAATACTTTTCACATCAAAATAGATTTTAACGATGAAGTGGATGAGCTATCTGAAACAAATAATGAATTAGGCGGAATCATCCTGAATATCACTTCTGATGATTTGATTCCTATTCATCCTTACGAATTCGCTATTGTGCCCAATCAACCTGTTACACTGAAAGCATCCACCGCCAGTCCATTCGCTCCTATAAGGACTTATCGCTTAGAAATAGATACCACAGAATTGTTTAATAGTTCCTTAAAACTTTCAACCACCATCACACAAACCGGTGGTGTCGTGACGTGGACGCCTAACTTGCCGCTGATGGATAGCGTTGTTTATTACTGGCGTTGCGGCTTGGATTCCGTCACGTACAACCGCCCGACCGGCTGGCATTACAGTTCCTTTATTTATTTGGATGGCGAATATCCCGGATGGAATCAATCGCATTACTACCAGTATCTGAAAGATGATTTTAATAATCTCTATTTGGATAATGACCGTGTTCTGAAATTTGTTGATGATATCAAAAATGTCACTGCACGTTCTGGAACAACTGCGGATTTTGGCTATAATGGTTCAGTGCCATGGGAGCAACTTGCGCATTATCTGAATGGAGCATTGAAACATCGTTGGGTATGCGGTGGAGAAGGCTTTCCAAACGGAATCGTTGTTGCTGTATTTGATTCCATCAGTGGACAACCGTGGATCAGCAAATACTCGGATACTAGAAATGATAATGGCGTCACCAATCAACGATTCAATCAGGTGCATGGAAATATCCATTGTAAAACAAGGGACTTTGAAGGTTTTGATTTTCCGATAATTGTTGCCAACAATCAAAGTGCAACTGGAATTGTACAAACCCGACTTAACAATTTTATTAACAGCATTCCGAATGGAAATTACATTCTTGCATACAGTGTAAACAGTGGATTTTATAATAGCTGGAGCGGGACACTAAGAAACACTTTTACCAATCTGGGCACTCAGGAACTTCAAACCTTGTTTTCCACCAGTAATTCACCTTGGGCTTTCTTTGTAAAAAAAGGCGACCCATCTACAGCGGTCGAATTGAAAGGAAATGGTATTAAAGCAATTGTTGATTTATCCGCGACTTTTAACGCGAGCTGGAACCAGGGCACCATGACCACTCCGCTGATTGGTCCCGCTTATGAATGGGGTTCCGTTCATTGGAAATATCACGCATTGGAATCAAATTCAATGGACCAGCAACAGCTTGACATCATAGGCGTAACTGCCACCGGAATTGAAACGGTTGTATATTCCGGGTTAAAATCATTAGATACCGCAATTACGTTTATTAATCCGAATACTTATCCATACATTAAACTGAGATTACATACCCGCGATGATGCAAACCGGACACCCACACAATTAAATTACTGGCGCGTCTTGTATAAAAAAGTGCCGGAAGCGGCTCTGCACCCTGATTTTCATTTCACCTTCGTGGGAGACACCATCAATATGGGAGAAGAATTGCAACTATCCATCGCGGTGGAAAATGTCACTAACATCCATATGGACAGCTTGCTGGTGAAATACACCCTGATGACAACCGGTAACCCGTCTGTAAACAACTATGTCCGCTATGATTCTCTGCGGGCAAATGATATCGTGAATTTGGATTGGCTGTTCAATACCGATTGCAATTGCCTGGGTGAAATCAATACCCTGATTATCGAAGTGAATCCTGACAATGACCAACCGGAGCAATATCATTTCAATAATATCGGTATTCTGACATTCAAAATGGATAAAGACAAAATCAATCCATTGCTTGATGTGACTTTTGACGGGGTGCATATTATGGATGGGGATATTGTTTCGGCAGAACCGGAAATTCTCATTCGCCTGAAAGATGAAAACAAATATTTGCTGCTGAATGATACTTCGCTGATTAATGTATTTCTGAAATCACCTTCAGGACAGCAAGTGAAAATGCACTATGACGGAATTTCCATGCAATTTATGCCAGCCGGCTCCTCAGCGAATAACACGGCAGAAGTCCGGTTGAAAAAAGAATTTGAAGAAGATGGCGTCTATACTTTGCTGGTGCAGGCAAAAGACCGCAGCAGGAATATTTCCGGCACTTATGGCGTCCCGCAGGATGGAGTTGACTTTCGGATTTCCTTTGAAGTAATCCGCGAATCACGCATCACGAATGTGCTGAATTATCCAAATCCGTTCACTTCATCCACCCGCTTTGTTTTCACGCTCACCGGCATGCAGCCTCCCGACTTTTTCAAAATTCAAATCATGACTGTTTCCGGTAAAGTTGTGCGTGAACTCACGCAAACGGATTTAGGGAATATTCGTGTGGGCAACAACATCACCGAATATGCCTGGGACGGCACCGACCAATATGGCGACCCGCTTGGCAACGGACTTTACTTGTATCGCGTTGTAGCGTCCATTGACGGCAAACAAATTGAAAAAATGAATTCCGGAGCCGATAAATATTTCAAGAGCGGATTCGGTAAAATGTATCTCGCGCGGTAGATAAATAATTGATTTAACCTGCCTTTCTTAAATTTGATTGATAGACGGATAATCCTTTCATCACATATTTTCCCAGAATATCAAACTCAAGATTTACCGGCTCACCCGGCTGCATTTTTCCGAAACAGGTATGTTCGAATGTATAAGGAATCACGACCACAGAAAAGCGGAATGGTTCCGCATCCACCACTGTGAGACTGACGCCATCAATGCTGATGGAGCCTTTTTCAACTAAAAGATTATTTTCATCAGACTGGTATTCAAACCAAAATTTCCAGCTTCCATCCTGTTCCTCAATTTCAATACATTCACCGCACTGGTCAACATGCCCTTGTACATAATGTCCGTCTAATCTGCTTCCTGCAACCAAGGCGCGCTCCAGATTGATGTATGAACCGACTTTCAGCAAACCGAGATTTGTTCGTTCGAGAGTTTCACGCACCGCTTCCACCGTATGCTGCTTACCATTTACTGCAATCACGGTGAGGCAAACACCATGATGCGCCACACTCTGGTCAATTTTCAATTCCTGTGAAAAGGGTGATTGAACGGTTAACAATAGGTTGGTACCTTTTCTTTCAATCTGAATGACTTCCCCGATGGATTCGATGATTCCGGTGAACATGATTTTATTAAATAAAATACTTTAGTGTTAAAAGTCGTATAGAACGTACACAATTCGTTGATTACATTTCTTTCGGGATAAATACATCAAGGCTTAAACCCCTTAATCAAATGAATATACCCATTCAGGATGTTTGAATTTTTTCGCACGCCATCCACCCGGATTTCATACACTTCGCAGACATAATAATAGACGCCTTCCGGCAAATCTTTTCCATTATTGATATCCCTGCCGTCCCAGCGGATTTCAGGGTCGGTGGTTTCATAAACAAGCGTTCCCCAGCGATTGTAAATTTTCATGTCCACCCGGTCCACATAGCGATAAGGCAGAATGGGGGTGAAAAAATCGTTTCTGCCGTCATTGTTCGGAGTGAACACGTTCGGCAATTTGTAACAGGGACAATTGTCCACACAAATAATGTTGCTGAACGCGCTTTCATTGCCGGTACTGTCAAACGCTGTCACCGCGTAACAACCCGCGAGTGATTTTTCATTTAAATGGGCGTAAGTTGTATCGGATGCATTCAGCACGCTGTCAAGCAAAGCGAAATCATTTTCGCCCGGCTTTGAATAATAGATGTAATACTTTTCTATTTCGTCAGGAAAGCATTCACCGGTTCGTCTGTTTTCCCAAATCAAACGGTTTTGAAAAGCTTCGGGACCGGAAGCGCACACATCACCATCCGTCACTTCGTTACAACTGTTTTCCACTCTTAAGATTGGCGGACAAGGCGGAATCGTATCAATCGGTCGCTCGCATCGCTGTTGCGAAAGATTAAAAAGCGTTTCATTCAAATCAGAGGATGAATATTCTCCTACGCTTTTGATGTAGTAGCAATACAATGAATCATTGATTAAATCATCATCGGTATATTCCTGAGTCGTCACCGTGGCAATGGAATCAAAAACGCCCAGTTCATTTCTTTTGAAAACAACATATTCATAATTTTCCCAGGGCACATTTTCCTCCCACGAAAGTTCAAGGCGTTTGTCATTCGCTCCAATCGTGAGATACACAGAAGAAGCAAGATCACTCTCTCCTACTTCCAGATTGTTGGCAAAAAATTTAACTAAATAAGAATAGGCGTTGTCCACCGTGTTCAGTTGGGTATCCGTAAAAACGGTATCCAATAAATTACCAAAAAAGGGATTGGTAAAAGTGGCGACTTCAATAAGATTAGCTCCCGTAAATCCAACGGAACGATAAAGTTTGTAACTGTAAGGACCGGAAAGCTGCAATGTATCTAAATTATCAGGAGACGCTATCGGGCGATACCAGGAGACAAACATTTCACCATTGGTAACATCCGTTGTTTCTACGCTGACATTTTTGATGATGGGCAAGTCGCGTTTCAATTCCGCGCAGGTTTCGTTGGAAGGAAGACTTTCCACTTTATTATAAAACAATCCTGACTGTGTGCGCTTTGCGAATTCAGCCAGGATGCGGTAACAATAAAGCCTGCCGCGATTTAAATTATTATCCGTGTAAGTAAATGCCGTGACATTCTCCGCAATTTTCGTGTAACCTTTTCCTGCCAGTCCAACCTCGCACGTATCCATCGTGAATGGATTGGAACCTTCCCTTCTCCAAACGGAAAACCCGATGAAATCACTCACGCTGTCGCAATGATAGGGTTGATTCCAGGTGAGCGTGATGCTGTTGCCCATCGCCTGTGATTGCAGATTTTCCGGTGCCGGAGCCACCACTCTCACAATCCACGTTTTCAAATCCACAAGCGGAACGAATGGATAATTATCCTGCGCTTTAAACACCACCTGGTAAAATTCCTTCCTGATATGATTACAAGTCGTTTGCCACCGGAATTGCCCGGAGACCGGATTGCCGGGAGGTTGCGCGGAGAATGTTGCCGGGCTGATGTCTATTCTCAACGGACCTCCTTCGGCTGACAGCGTAACAGATTGACCCGGGTTGGGGTCAAAAGCGTTCACATTTCGCACTAATAGAGTACCAGCCACCACACAGGTATCCGCGAACTCGGTGATGCGCGGAGGATTGTTCGGCTCATCATTCACAATAATCTGCATGTCGCGCAACATGGTGCCGAGTTTTATCCCGTTGCGATATTCAGTAATCAAGATGGCGATATTATAAATTCCCACGCGCTGCGGGGTTGCCCAGATAATTTCACCCGTTCGTGAATTGATGGTAAACTGATTGTTGATTCCGGGGCTGACCTGGTCGGGATATTGATAATTCGGAACCGGAAATCCTGCTGCCTGAAACGGAGTGGTGAGCGTAAAAACGAGGCTGTCACCATCCGGGTCGAAGGCTGCCGGGTTGTGATAAAATGTGTCATTCACATTGGCGTAGTCAATCGGGGGATAAAGCAGAATGGGCGAACTGTTTAATCCGACAAATGTGGGATTCAAAATGCGCAGCGTGTCTTCAAGATAAAACTGCACATTCACTGACGCGCCCCCGTTGATGTTGATGATGTTTGAAATCCTGTTTGGGTCGGCAACGGAAATAATATAAAACGGCAACGGACCGGCATACGCATGAATGCCTGAACGGTAGATATTTTTTTTCACGTCATTCCCTAAAATTTCACCCTGCGGCACACCATTGGTTCCAATCGGACCATTGACGCGCAATACTTTTTCAATCGGTGTGCTGTCTCCCCAATTCAGATTTAAGGTATCCCTGTCAGCCTGAACACTGCTTGCTTTTGTGTAGGTGATAATCGTAACGCGATAACGGAGATAAGAAATGACCTCATATTGAATTTCGCCTGCGCGGTTGTGTGTAGCATGAGCTAACTCCGGAATGAGGAGGATTCCAAAACACGCAAGAAAATAGATATGAATAAAACCGCGCAACAAATTTTCAGTTTTGATAAAGTTAGCAAAAAAGGAAGTTCAGCATGAATGAGTGAACAACGCTTTTCTGAAGATGGTTTGATGAACCCTCAACGGAAGTGGGAAGGGCTTTATTTTTTCGCTTTAAAATGTTTACGGGATTATTTCAAACCGGTTGCCTGAACAAACTGATCAGGAGAATAAATTTCATTTAGAAAAAAAGTGTGCACTAGTAATGCACACTTTTTCATTGTACTAATGCAAACTCTATTTTTTAATCCATCTTTCTATCCTCACTTCTCATCAGACACAGCGGCTGTAAGATATTCGCGGTTGAGGCGCGCGATGTTGGCTATGGAAATTTCTTTCGGACACTCGGCTTCACAGGCGCCAATGTTGGTGCAACTGCCAAATCCTTCGGCATCCATTTGCGCCACCATCGCCAATGCCCTGCGTGTTCTTTCCGGATGACCTTGCGGCAATAAGGACAAATGCGAAACTTTCGCGGAAACGAAAAGCATCGCGGATGCATTTTTGCAAGCCGCGACACAAGCGCCACAACCAATACAGGCGGCTGCGTCCATCGCTTTTTCCGCGAGTTCTTTTTCTACCGGCAGTGAGTTGGCATCCTGCGCCTGCCCGGTGTTCACTCCCACGAATCCACCGGCAGCGATAATCCTGTCGAAGGCGGTTCTGTCCGTCACTAAGTCTTTGATAATCGGGAATGCTTTGGCGCGCCACGGCTCCACGGTGATGGTTTCGCCATCTTTGAAATTGCGCATGTACAACTGGCAGGTGGTGGTGGCATGTTTCGGACCATGAGCGCGGCCGTTGACATACATGCTGCACGTGCCGCAGATTCCTTCCCGGCAGTCGTGGTCAAAGGCAATCGGCTCTTCATTCTTTGCGACCAACTGCTCGTTCAGCACATCAATCAATTCCAAAAAACTCATATCGGGATTAACATTTTCAACCCTGTAATCACCGAATTTTCCGGGTGAGTTGCTGTTTTTTTGTCTCCAGACTTTCAGATTAACATTCATGTGATTTTCTTTATTTCTGATTATTCAATAGTTCGTTTTTTTATGGGTTAGGGCTAAAGCCCTTACCTAAAAACTACCAGTGTATTGATTATTTATAGCTTCTGACTTGCAATTTCACATTCTCAAATTTCAATGCTTCCTTGTGCAGCACCGGTTCGGCATCCACGCCCTGATGTTCCCACGCGGCAACGTAAGTGTAATTCGCATCATCGCGTTTCGCTTCACCTTCATCCTGAAATTCCACTCTGAAATGCCCGCCACAGGATTCGTTGCGGTTCAGCGCATCAATCACCATCAATTCGCCCAACTCAATAAAATCCGCAACGCGGGACGCTTTGTCTAATTCAGGGTTAAAATCTTCCAGTTCACCGGGGATGCGTACATTGCTGTAAAACTCCTGGCGCAAATCGCGCAGCAATTTCCGCGCTTTGGTCAAGCCTTCGGCTGTACGCGCCATCCCGCAATATTCCCACATGATGTGACCGAGGTCTTTGTGAAAGCTGTCCACGCTGCGTTTTCCTTTCACGTTAAATAGCTGCTTCATCCGCTCAGTCGCTGTTTGTTCCGCTTTGTCAAACTCGGGATGATTGGTGGGAATCGGTTTGGTGAAAATTTCATCCGCCAGATAATTTCCAATCGTATATGGAATCACAAAGTAACCATCCGCGAGTCCCTGCATGAGAGCGGATGCGCCAAGCCGGTTAGCGCCATGGTCGCTGAAGTTAGCTTCACCCAATGAGAAAAGACCGGGAATGGAGGTCATCAATTCATAATCCACCCAGATGCCGCCCATCGTGTAATGCACCGCGGGATAAATTTTCATGGGTGTTTTCAGCGGGTCTTCCCCGGTAATGTTGTGATACATCGGGAACAGTTCGCCATACCGCGCTTTCACCACTTCCACACCCAGCCGTTGAATCGCATCGCTGAAATCCAGAAAAACCCCGAAACCGGAAGCAACAACTCCTCTGCCGTCATCACAGGCTTCCTTTGCGGCACGGGATGCGATATCGCGCGGGCTGAGATTTCCATACGATGGATATTTTCTTTCTAAATAATAATCGCGGTCTTCCTCTTTGATGTCCTCCGCTCGCTTTTTACCTTCACGAATCGCTTTCGCATCTTCCTTTGATTTCGGCACCCACACGCGTCCGTCATTGCGTAATGACTCTGACATGAGCGTCAGTTTCGACTGGTATTCACCGGTTACGGGAATGCAGGTAGGGTGAATCTGAGTGTAGCAGGGATTGGCGAAATAAGCGCCTTTTTTATGCGCTTTCCAAATGGCGGTACAGTTGCTGCCCATCGCATTGGTGGAAAGAAAAAACACGTTTCCATATCCTCCCGAACAAAGCAACACTGCATGACCGAAATGGCGTTCCATTTTTCCGCTCACTAAATCTTTCGCGATGATGCCTCTCGCTTTTCCATCAATCATCACCACATCCACCATTTCATGGCGGGAAAACATCTGCACATTTCCCAACCCGATTTGACGCTCGAGCGCCTGGTAAGCGCCCAACAACAACTGCTGTCCTGTTTGCCCGCGGGCATAAAAAGTGCGGCTCACCTGCGCTCCGCCAAAAGAGCGGTTATCCAACAATCCGCCATATTCCCGTGCGAAAGGCACGCCTTGAGCCACGCATTGGTCAATGATATTGACCGAAACTTCCGCGAGTCGGTGCACATTTGCTTCGCGTGCGCGAAAGTCGCCTCCTTTGATAGTATCATAAAAAAGCCGGAAAACGGAATCACCGTCATTCTTGTAATTTTTTGCCGCGTTGATGCCGCCCTGCGCGGCTATCGAGTGCGCCCTGCGCGGTGAGTCCTGGAAACAAAATGCCTTCACTTGGTAGCCCAACTCCGCCAGCGTTGCCGCGGCAGAAGCGCCCGCAAGACCGGTGCCCACCACAATCACCTCCAATTTTCTTTTGTTAGCCGGATTCACGAGCTTTACAGAACGCTTGTAGTTCGTCCATTTTTCACCAACCGGTCCTTCCGGAATCTTTGAGTTTAGTTCAGCCATATGAATTATTTAATTAAGTCTTTTCCGAAATAAAAATACAACGGCATCAGCGCGAACAACAGCGGGATGATGACGCCAAAACCCCACAAGCTCACCGCTTTGATGGCAGGCGTATATTTTTTGTGATTCAATCCCAATGATTGAAAACCGCTTTGAAAACCATGAATGAGATGGAAAGACACAGCAACCATAGACACCACATAAAACAATACGAATAGAATGTTGTTGCCGAAAGTTGTTGCAACTTCTTTATATAAATCGCGTAAGACCCTCACTTTCGTGAAATCATTTTTCATATATTCTAATTTTTTATCCGTAATAGCCGGGTGTGCAGCGGAGTTGATTTCACCGGTTTGAAAATTTTCTTCATAAGCGATGTAAGGCAGGTCGCCAAACTTATATTGATACCAGAATTTTGACATATGCACGGAAATAAACACAAGCACAAACACGCCAAGCACCGCCATGTTGCGGGAGAAAATGGAACTGTTGGCGCTGCCCGCGTTCACGGCATATCCCTGCGGACGTGCTTTTTTGTTGATGGCTGTGACATAAAATCCCCACACCGCGTGAAACAGGATGGTGAAGTATAACAGGTAGGAAACGGTTTTGATGAAAGGATTGGTGGTCATAAAAACCGCGTAATTATTAAAAGCGTAACCGCTGTCCTGATAAAATAATTGCAGATTGCCCACAAGGTGTGTCAGCAGAAAAGTGCATAAAAAAAGCCCCGTAAGGCTCATGAGAAGTTTCCTGCCGATGGAAGAAGTGATAAATGCGCTGATGTTCATTTTGCTGTAGTTCTTAATTTGAATGCGAAAATAAGATTACAGGTTGGAATTGAAACATTTTTTTCATCATCGAATTAACAACCATCTTGAAAAAATGTTGACGGAATTTCTGAAAAAAAATTGTTTCAGGATTGTCCGAACAATTCTTTCTCCACTATTTCGCAAAGAATATGACCAATCAAGATGTGCGCTTCCTGCACACGGGGAGTGTTTTCAGTTGGCACTTTGATTAAAAAATCGCAGTAAGCATCCGCCTTTGATTGCCGCTCTCCAGTCATGCCCACCGTAGTCATTTCTTTTTTTCTCGCTTCCGCAAGCGCTTTCACAATATTCATCGAATTGCCGGAAGTGGAAATGCCAATCAGCATATCGCCCTTTTTCCCTTTGGCGCGCACTAAGCGGCTGTAAACTTCATCGAATGAAAAATCATTGGCGGTAGCGGTCAGGTAGGAAGTATTGACATGCAACGCTTCGGCAAATAAAGGATCGCGGTTGAGTAAAAACTTACCGGACAATTCCGCTGCAATATGCTGTGCATCCGCTGCGCTGCCCCCGTTTCCGCACAATAAAACTTTCCCGCCCGACTTGAAGATTTGAACCATTGCTTTCACAACCGACTCGGTCATGTTGAGCAATTTTGCATTGTTCAGCAATTTTTCATTGACCGCTGCGGATTCCTTAAGGATAGCTTCAATGTGTTTTATCTTTTCGTTCATCAGGATGGATATTGGTGAATGTTGTGATTTTTTTTCAGGATGATTCGTTTCCAAAATTCCCGCATAAACCCCGTTCCGTAAGCAATGAGCTGCACATACGCTGCGGCAATGCTGAGAAACGCGACTTTGATATTTTTGTTTTGAAAAAAAGAATCCGTGAAAATCAATAAGGCGTAAGCAAGATTAAAGAAAAAGAAAACTAAAAAGACTTTGAAAAAAAATAACCCCAGCAAACACAACAGGATTTGTCCGAGTGTGAACATCGCTGGAAAAAAGTGAACCGCTTTTAATTCGTTTTTATATAATGTATAAATGTTGATACGCGCTTGACCGAAAAACTGAAGTGGTTGAAAAAAACGGGACAGGTCGGTTCTTCTTTTATGATACACAAAGGCTTCTTCAATAAACCCTGTTTTGAAACCCTGATTGATGATTCTGATGCTGAATTCAATATCTTCCCCCAATCGGGAGATGATGAATCCGCCCGTTGATTCATAGACTTTTCGCGAAATACCCATATTGAAACTTCTCGGATGATAGGGACCGAGATGCCGTTTATTCCCGCGGATTCCGCCTGTGGTGAACAGCGAAGTCATGGAATAATTGATGGCTTTCTGCACCGCGGTGAATGAAGGATGCGCCCGGTCAGGACCACCATAGGCATCCAAATAAACATTTTCCAATTGCCGGTTTACCACTTCCAGATAATGCTCCGGCAAAATACAATCCGAATCAAGGATGATGAAAAAGTCGCCTTTCGCGCGCTCAAAACCAAAGTTGCGGGTGAATCCCTGTCCTGTATTTTCCTTGAAGAAATAAGAAATGTTTAATCTTTCATTGAACGAAGCAACTACGGTTTCAGACTTTTCCGAAGAGCCGTCATCAATCACCAGCGCTTCAAAATTCCGGAAAGTCTGCCTCGAAAGGCTCTCCAATAACTCGGCAATTTCTTCAGGGCGGTTGTAAACCGGAATAATAAAAGAATAAAACATTTTTCAAAAAACACAAAAATATGTCTATATTTTCCAAATCAAACATAAAACCCCATCGCCATGAAAAACACTTTTCATTTCAAATCGCTCTTGTCCATGCTTCTTTTTGTATTTCTGTTCAGCGCAGCGGAGGCGCAGGATAAAAACGTAGCGAAAGTGGATGATTACATTGCCAAAGCAAAACAAACCACGGATGTCGCAAAGAAAAACGAACTCTACAACAAGGCAGCAGCGCTCATCATGTCAGCAAGATTGGATAAAAGCGAGTACGTCAAAATTGCCGATTCATATCTGGAGGAGGGCGATATCAATAACGCGGTAAAATTTTACATGCGCACAGATAAAGCCGACAAAAATGAAGGTTATGTAAAAACCGGTCATAAAATGATAGAGCTGGCATTTGACGACCCGAAGAATGAAGCGAAAACGATGAAAAAAGCTATTGACTATTTTTCAAAAGGGGGAGCCGCTGCCGAAGGGTATGAAGCTGCTGGAGATGCCTACTACACGAAAGGCAAAGAACATTATATGAAAGCCGCTGATTATTACGCGCAGGGAAAAATCACCGCGAAAGTGGATAAAATCGCCAATGAATACATCGCGGAGAAAAAACTCACCAAAGCGGCTGAAGTTTACATGAAATTGGATACTGAAGAAGGCTATAAAAAAGCGGGCGACCTCTACTTCAACGCGGGCGAATATAATGACGCCTTCACCGCTTATGACAAAGGGATGATTGCAGAAGGCATCAAAAAGTATGCGGACAAACTCTATGACAACGGTGAAATCTCCGATGGTGACGCGCTGTATGCGCGCGTGGGTGAAATGTACATTGAAAAAAAGGACTATGACGCCCTTGCCGCGCTGGGAGATGACGCGGAAAAAAGAAACAACTTCAACTTAGCGGCAGGCTTTTATCAAAAATCCGGTAAACAGCAAAAAGCCTCGCGCGCTCTGGCTTTTGAACAACTTTTTGATTTGGATTACACCAATGCAAAAGCTTCTTTTGAAGCGATGGGCGATGCCGACATGGGCAAAGCCATTTCATCCAATCTGAAATATTTGATGCCGCTCAAAGATGTGGCTTCATTTTTTGAAGATGTGAAAAGAAACCAGCCTTATGTGGGAACATCCGAAGACCCTACAAGCAAAAAACAAGTCGTCAACAAAGAAGATGAAGATGCTTTCATTTCTTATTACAAAGACCTTTCGGGAATACTCGTTGACTATTGCTACACCATCTCGAACAACGTGACCAAAATCACGCATTCGGGATTGAAAGAGGCGATGATGCGCAAATTCAGGCAGTATGGCGCGGTGCGCAATGTGCTTGATGCCAATTTTGGTAAAAAACTGCAAAAGTCTGAAGCTAATGCGAGGGATGTGGTGTTGTAAATCCGCTGATTTGATTCGTAAGTAATGTTGTCAAAAAAGCATCATCTTGTGCTATCTGCTGTCAGATTTTAGACTTTAGATGTTAGACGACTTAGGGAAGTTATTTTGGAAAGCTACTAAATAAAAAGACCGGGTTTATCAAGGAACGATTTTTAGGAAAAATGACAAACAAAGATACAATCCGTAGAAACTTAGGTTTGACATTTGACTTTGTTTACCAACTGATAGAGCAGCCGGAATTGCTTGATAAACTGCCGGACAATTTTATTCTTGAATTTGAAGAGAAAGATT
Organism: Chitinophagales bacterium; assembly: GCA_041748615.1. Classification (GTDB taxonomy): domain Bacteria; phylum Bacteroidota; class Bacteroidia; order Chitinophagales; family CAIOSU01; genus JBGTCY01. Next base: position 31,515 of record JBGTCY010000290.1, on the reverse strand, counting down.
TCCCAAAATTGATGAAAAATGTGAGGCGGAACAAAAGAATGAAAAGCGTTAGAGTCAGGAATAGGTTTGATATTTCAGATTGATTCTATCCTGTCCGTAGCCTGTTTGTTTCTCATGATTAAATCTGCACTGAGGCTAACAAATTCTGTTTTGTAAAATTTATTTTCCTCACCTCACCACCGCTACCCTGCCCGAATGCCACATCCGTTTTTCGCTGATGATGCGGTAGCCGTACAATCCTTCCGGCAAATGGCGGATGTTGATATTTTGGCTGATGTCACCTGTCGGCAGGGAAGTTGACAACACGGTTTTGCCCGCGGTGTTGAACAGTTCGAAAACAGCTTCACCGGCTGAAAGCGGCAAACTGCCGGAAAGCTTGAGTTGCGTAGAAGCCGGGTTGGGGTACAGGCTGAGAGCAGCCAGTTGTGTTTCCTCTATGCTATTGAACACATCGGGAATTTTGACGATGGCGGTTTTTACATCCACCGCGTTGCCCGCGCGGGAGGTGAGGGTGACGGTGTAAGTCCCGGGTGCAGTATAAGTGTGGGTGTATTGCGGCAAGTTGGATGATGTACCGTCACCGAAATTCCAATGGGTGGAGCAGTATTGTGAGCCGTTATTCATGAAGCGGTAGGTGATGGCATTCAATCCTTCATAAAACAACTCCGCGCTGGCAACATCGCCATCGGTGTAGCCGCAACTGTCGGTGGTGATGAAGATGATGTCGTTGGATTGGGGACCCTGATAGATGACAAAGCCGGTCATGGCTACGCCTCCGTGAGGATTGAGGGTGGCGTCCCATACATAATGTGAATCATCCTGAATGCCTGTTTTATGAAATCTTTCCCATAAAATATTTCCATCCATATCAATTTTCATTACCCATGTATGTAAAGAACTGAAAGTCTCATTCAAATATCCTGTTATGTAAAAATTACCATCTGTTGTTGGCAAAATACTGTGATGCTCAACTATAAAATGACCACTTCCACCCCGATGATATTTTTCCCATATTATATTACCTTGTAAATCAACCTTAAAAACATACGCCATTTTGTAGTAAGTTGGGTGGTTTAGCACATGTTGCCACCCTACCATAATGATACCGGAATCTGCTGTTAATATGGAATTCCGTGAAAATCCTGCTCTATCGGTATATTGAGAGCCGTAGTATTTTGACCATTCGTAATTAAAATCTGTATCTAATTTCAATATGAATAAATTTTTCACTGTATTATTAGGGTATGGATGGGCGGTCATTTCACCAGTCAGCATATACCCGCCATCAGGCAGAAACAGCATGTGGTAGGCAAAATCATAACCGGGACCTCCATATTCTTTTTTCATCAGCACGTTACCGGCTGTATCAATTTTAGCTAGTATAATTTGGCTACTGTCCATTTCCGGGTTATGATATTCATATCCTAGTAATAATAATGTATTATCGATAGTGTCAATGAACAAAAACCTCATCTCCTCGGCATACCCGAAATCATATACATATATAGATAATGGGCGAAGATTGGTATCCGACTTTATCAGATAGGTATCATAATCATTTTTTCCGGGCGAGTAAAAACGACCTAAAAGCCAGAGATGATTCTGTAAATCAATGGCATCAAAAATCACATCTAATCCAAAACTATTATGGTTATATTCCAACGTATCAATGATGATACCTTGTGAATCTACCTGCAAACATATTCCCGAAGTAACAGGGTTAGGATTAAAAAAGTAACTACTGCCGCTCAAGAGAAAGTTTCCCCGAGATGTTTCTCTGATTGAAAAAGCGCCATCAGCTTTATCAACTCCCAAACTGATTGGTTTCTTTACAAAGTATTGAGCGTAAGCCTGATTAAATATGAGGAGAAATAAAATTATATATTTCATATATACATAAAGGTAAAGCAGCGGACTGAACAAACAGTCCGCTGCTTTGGTTAAAAAAAATTAATTTAGAAAAACGAGTTTGCCTGCTTGAGTTTGCCTTCCATTTTCCAATATGGAATACAGGTAAATTCCCTTTTGAAAGTGAGCGCTGTTAATCTCCAATACTTTATTTTCTAAGGGGAGATTGATTTTGGCTACTTCTTTTCCGGCTAAATCCGTAAGCACAAATTCAAGCAAATCAATTTCATCAGTGTATTCGTATTCAATCCGGAAAAAGCCATCTGAGGGGTTGGGATAAATTTTGAATTGTATTTGTTCAAATGAAGTCTTATGGCTTTCTGCATCATCTGTTACAGGCATCGGCTCATAAAAATACATTTCACCGCCAAACAACCTGATAAAACTTCTTGCTCTCACGCCCGTTTCAGATGTCAGTTTTACAAATTCATCAAGCGAAGCCTGCTGTTCGTCCGTCAACCCCGTTACATCATTTTCCGCAGTATAAATATCAATCACCAGCCGAATCAGTTCGGCATACTGCCGGGCATCTTCGTTGTAATAGTCGGAATATTCAGCATGTTGCTGAATACTGCCACTGACTTTTTGCAGGTAATCCGTCAATGCCGCTTCCGCTGAGGCAAAATCCCTTTTCCTGAGATAGATTTCACACAATGCTCTGGCGTCTTCCGCTAAAGGCGATTTGCCCAACCAGTCAATTGCACCCCGCTCATCACCTGCTGTCAGCAGTTTTGTAACTACTTCGTTGCTTGCCCATTGCATAGCGCCACGAAAGTAAATGTACGCATTGGAGTTGGCTGTTGTATTAATGGAACTGATATAATCTTCAGCGGCATCAAAATATTTTTCCGGGTCATCCAAAATACTCACTTTGCTTCCTCCTGTTTTCCAAACTCCTGGCGGGTAGGCAAATGGTGCATCGCAAGAATTTGGTCCTTTTGAATATCCTGGTGACGGGCTTAAACAAGGTTTTAAATATGTTGTCCTCCAGCCTGAAGTGCTGCAATTGGGCTTAGGCTGTTCCTGCCCTGTGCTGCCTAAAATTGTATGCGAGGCATAATAAAACGGTACAATGGTTCCGTTTACCCGGATATCCACATCATGCGTAGAACTGACGCATAGCGTTGACCATTCATTACCTGCTTGCAGGTCATCAGCCGAACAATCTGGATCCGTTCCTTGCATAGTCCCCTGATCTCTCATAAACGCACCTGTGCCGCCTTGCGTGAGCCAGCCATATCGTTTTAGTGTAGCCGAAGGGTCAGGCTGAAAGCCGATAAAATGATTGCAACTTACTACGAGCTCAGTGTTATCTTTCTGCGACTGAAAGCCGTAATCAATATTTTGGTAATTGTTACGGAAAGCGATAGAACCACCGCTGCCGGTGTTGTCAAACACAGTGCCATAGGTGGGACAATGGTTGATGGATATGCGCGGGTCACCGTCAAAGTTATTGTCCTGCACTTTAGCCTTTGTAGCTACCGCCATAATGCCATAGTTACTGCCATGAATCCACCAGCCATTATTATCCTGCCAAACAATTGGTGTTGTATTCCCGGGGATATTGTTGAATGAGCTGTATTTTACAGTGTTTACAACTGAATTTCCGGTAATATATACACCTCTCTCAACATTATTAAAAGTGCAATCGTCAATTAAAGCTTCTCTATTAGAGTGGTCAATTACAATTGCATAAACTAATCTGGAACCACTGGTATTATTGGTAAAAGTGCATCCTGTGATATTAAACACATCCGATGCAATTAAATCAATATATTTAACCGGATTTTGCAAAGGTGAACTAATGTTTGTAATAAAGGAACAATTAATCAAATGACTCGGATTAGCGTAATAAGGAGAAACAATATTGTATTGATGGATTGCAACTTGGTTATTCAAAAAGGTGGCGTTATTAGCATAAATACTCGCTGAATACCAAATGTAGGGAGGCGCTGGCAGATAGGCTTCCAGATGAACGCCAATTTGGGCGCGCTCAATCGTGGAATTTGTTATTTGCACACCACCGGAATCCATACTTCTAGCATATATGCCTTTCCACAACCCGCTTCTTGGCTTCAAAACCGCGCCATCATTAATGTTCAGATAACCACCCGGTTCTACTACTATGCCGCAGCTATTGTTCCAAAAAACAATTTGAATGTTTCCAGTTATGGAAAGTGTGGCTCCATTTTGAATTCTGATTTCATTAAAAATATTCATGTTAGTATTCCATACTACATGTCCTGTAATGTTAGTTACCGTGCATTGAGCATACGTTCGGAATCCATTCATGTTGAAAAACAGAATCAACAGCAGCGTTGCTATTTTCCTGAATAGAGATGAAAAATACACATTAGAGGGGGGGGGTAATATATTACCCCGCATGTCGGTTGTTTTCATGGCTTTTGGGTTTTGAGAGTGAATAAAATATTTTGTAAAAATATAATATCAGTTAATCGCTTAACATCACCTCGCCATTCTACTTAATCAAATGTAAGTATTTATTTTGAAAAAATATTGATGATTTTAAATTGTTAATAAAAAAATCACACTGTTGACCGGCAAAAACGGGCTAATGCCCGTCTGGTTTGGAGACAAATATTTTCTACTAAAAGGTCGCTCTTACAGGGCTTTTTGAGTTTCGTCAGGGCTTTTGCTCAAAACAAGATTTTTATTCAGAAAACAGATGATTACAAACCAACCGATTTTCTGCATAAAAAAAGACCGGGCGAAAACCCGGTCTTTTTTTTTTATGTGTTGATGATTGTGTCTATGGCTCATTTCCAGTAACACTTCCCATGGCAACTAATATCTAAAGTCTAATATCCAAAGACAGATAACAAATTAGGTATGTTATTTTAAACAACAATATTATTTCAAAATAAACGCTCCTACCCCGCTGTAAAATCCATCGGAAAATACTTTTACGGTGTAATTGCCTTTGGAGAGCTGCATTTCATAATCCCAGGTGACGCAATAGTTTTTCTTGCGGTTTTCATAATTAATTTTAGCCACGGTAGTGTAGCGGTTTTGAGAGTTATCTTCCATTGAGGTGAAAACTCCCGCCCCGGTGGCATCCGTGCCGAGGGTGACGCCTTCAGGAGATATCATTTGCAGGTAAACCGTTTTTTCACCCGCCTGAGCAATTTTGTTTTCCAGAATATCGAAACAAACCTCAACCCTGCGGGATTTTGACGCGATTGCGGTAGCGACAAATTTGCCGCTGCCTTTCTGCTTGTATGGAACCGCCAGTACGTTATCCGCGCTCAACACCGAGCCTTTTTCAACGGTTTTCTGCAACTGTTCTTTGGCGGAAGTCAGTTGTTCGATATTTTCCTTGTGGATGACAATTTCATCCGCCAGCAGGTTATTCACTGAAATCAACGAATCAATCCTTTCGAGATAGCGCTCTTTCAGGGCTTTTAATTCAGTCATTTCTTTTTCCAACTCTTTGGCTTTGGAGGCGTCTTTGCGCAACACATTAATGCGCGACTCTTTGGCGGCAATGTCTTTTTTCGCCACATCAAGTAAGCTGTCCAACTCAACGGACAACCCCTTGAACTCATCTAACTCTTCTTCCGCGGTTTCAAGGCGCGAACCGGTGGTTTCTACTGAAGAAGCAAGCAATGTTGTAGCTTGTTGCAGCGAATCCACTTTCGTGTTCAGTTGCGAAATTTCACCGGATTTTTTTGTTTGTGTAAAGAATAAAAATGCATTGAGCAGTACTGACAGAATCAATAGAATTATCAGGACTTTATTTGAGGAACTGTTTTCTGACATGGTGTTTATTTTTTGGCAAAAGTATTCATTTTAGTTATATGCAAGCGGTTATTTAATAACATCCTCATAAAAACAACAAAGTCACCGGAAATTTCCGATGACTTTGTGTCGCAATCCCCTTGTAAAAATCTGATGAATAATTACACCACTTTATCCGCGCAGCAGGTGCTGGCAAAGGCGTGTGGCTTGGCTTTGAAAGCAAATCCCATACTGAGGATGTAGCCCATCGCTTCGCTGAGCGCGGTGTTGGACTTGAAATTCGGATTAGTGTTGATATCTGCATGGACTTCCAGGTCCACTTCGTGTTTGTCTAACAAATCACACAACTCATAGGCGATGTTAATAGACATGGATACTTCCATCAGCAAACGCTCTTTGAGCGACATCTTCTGCTTTGAACGCTCATTGTGAATGTACATGAAACCGCCTTTTTTCTCTCTGAGAAAAACGATGACGGTCGCGAACTCAATCACATCACCCCGCACCTGCGAATCTGTGCCGATACAAAGCATGAGTTTGTTGCCTGCTGCCTTTTCGCGCAGAATTGCCTGCTCCACTTCATCCTTGATGGGGAGCGCTAACCGGTCGCCATTAAACTTGCGCCATTTGGTCATTCCGGGAAACAGATTTTGTACCATCGCCTGATTTTTTTAGTGAGCAGTCCTAAAAAATCATTCCTTTAATTGCCTCATCCAAGCCTTCTCCAAAGGAGAAGGAGTGAAAGGCGATTGTTAGAACTACCTATAGTTTATCAATGATATACACTTAACCGATTGTCTTCAAAAAAAGTTACTCAACATTGTGTAAAAACGGTGGAAAGTAACCCGGGCTTAACTATTCCCTTATTTTCTGATAATACCGGGGTTGATTAGGTTGCATGAGAAAAGACTTTTAAATTCAAACGGAAAATGCTACATTTGCCAACCGAAAATTAAAAAAGCTATTATGAAAAAAGGCATTCACCCCGAAAAATACCGGTTCGTTGTGTTCAAGGACTTCTCCTGCGACTTCTCGTTTATTTCCCGCTCAACGGCTGAAACAAAAGAAACCATCGTGTGGGAAGACGGTAATGAATATCCTCTTGTGAAACTTGAAATTTCCAACAAATCGCATCCGTTTTTTACCGGTCAGATGAAATTCATTGACACCGCGGGACGTATTGAGAAATTCAATAAGAAATATCAGAAGAAATAATTGTTTCTTTTCTGAATCCAAATAAAAAAAGCTCCGAAATGATTTCGGAGCTTTTTTTATTTGGGGTATTATTCGAGATTTTTTACCCTAATGCGGGCTAAAGCCCTTTAGATAAAAATGAGAGTCCGCTCATTCCGCTACAACAAATCTTTTTCTGAAGACCTGACCATCACTCACCAACTGTACAAAATAAATTCCACCATTCAGGTCAGCGTAAAGATGCAGTAAATTATCCTGAACACCCGGACTAACCGGCACATTCGCCACCACTCTTCCAAGCAGATTGATGATTTCAATTCTTTCAACAACGGTTGTTTGCCCGTTAAATTTTAACGTAAACTGTCCCTGATTCGGATTGGGATAAATGATAAAATTTAGGTCTGATAACACATCAATCACCGGCACTCCTATGTTAAGCGAAACCGTATCAAAGCAGGAGCCATCGCTCACGATTACCTCCAAAAATCCGGGACCATTACCACCCCAGGTAACATTCACCAAACCGGAACCTTGCCCGAAATTGATTTGCCCGTTGTCAATCGTCCATTGATAGGTGTAGGCTGGGTTAAATAAAATGGAATAGTAACGGGTGGTACTTTCAAACGGATAAGGTTCACCACTGATTTCACCAACGCCTAAGTTGCAACCAGCCGCGCCATCATTGACCGTTGCTGAAGCGGTAGCCGTACATCCGTTGTCATCCGTTACAACTACGGTATATGTTCCCACTGTCAATCCTGAAAGGTCTTTGGTTGAAGCTCCATTCGACCATGCGTAGGAATATGGCGCGGTTCCACCGGTTACGCTCAACACAATCGCTCCATCGGAAGCTCCGGCAACGGAGGCAGGAGTTACCGTAGAGGCAAGTACAATCGGATCTGAGGCAAGCACAGTTGCGGTATCTAATATCGAACAACCTTCGCCATCCGTCACAGTAACAAAATAATCTCCTGCTGATAAATTACCTGCGATTTCAACGGCTGAACCCGATGACCAGTTGTAAGAATAAGGAGGAGTTCCTCCGCTGACACTGACAGCGGCTGAACCATCGGGAATGCATGTGGCATTGATGACGGTAATATTCAAAGAAACTGCCGCAGGTTCATTCACGACAACTGTTGTAGTTTCTGTCAAACTTCCGGCATCAGAAACCAATACCGTGTAGCTGCCGGCAGGGACATTGCTTAAATTTTGTGTAGTCGCGCTATTTGACCATGAAAAACCGTAAGGCGGAACACCCCCGGTAACCGTTAATGTCACAGAGCCGTCACTGCTTCCATTGCAACTGACATTTTCCGCTACCGCTACAATCCGCATTTGAGAAGGGTCACCCACCGGTGCGCTTCCGGTTTTTGTGCAGCTATTACTATCGGTAACCGTCACTGTATAAACTCCGGCTGTCAGATTATTAATATCTTCAGTTGTATCAGCATTCGACCAAAGAAAAGTGTAAGGACCTACACCCCCGGAAACTGTTAAATCAATCGAGCCATCTGAACCTGCCGCAGTAGTGGCATCAGTTGAAATAAATGCAAGCACGATTGTAGTGGGTTGAGATACATTCGCTGAAACAACTGTATTACATCCTTTATCATCTGTAATCACAACAGAATAATTTCCTGCTGTCAGATTACTTCTTGTGGCTAAAGTGGAGCCATTTGACCAGAGATAATTATAGGGTGGATTTCCTCCGGCTGGCGTCACATTGATGCTGCCGTCATTCCCGGCATTGCAGGAAACATCCGTCACAGAAGTGGTTGCGGAAAGTACTGCGGGTTGACTCACCGTGGTTGATGCGGTGGCGGTGATTCCATCAAGATCGGTTACCGTTACAGAATAATTTCCGGCAGCAACACCCAATAAATTCTGAGTAGAGGAACCATTTGACCAACTGTAAGAAAACGGTGGCGCGCCTCCGCTCAATGAGGAAGAGACTGAACCATTTGATTCACCATTGCAGCGCACAGACGCGGCAGTTAATGAAATAGAAAATGATGCTGCCGGGTCGCTCACGCTGGCTCCGGTTACAACTGTGCAACCATTGGCATCCGTTACGGTCACCTCATAATTTCCGGCTGCCACTCCGCTTAAATTCTGGGTAGTAGCGCCAGTTGTCCATGAATAATTATAAGGCGGTGTTCCACCTCCGGCAGTTACATTAACGGATCCGTCAGTGCCGCCCGCAAAAGAAGTATTTGTGGGAGTAGATGAGGCAAATAATGCCGGTGGTTCCGTGAGTGAAACAGAATCAGTTAAAATACATCCCTGCGCGTCTGTCACAGTAAAAATGTAATCTCCGGCAGTGAGATTTGAAAGACTGGCGCTTGTCGCGCTGTTCGACCAGTTGAATTGATAGGACGCTGTACCGCCTGAAGCAGAGATTGAAACAGAGCCATCATTCCCGCCATTGCAGGAAATGTCTTTTACGGAATCAATAGAAACAAGCAAGATTGTTGGTTGAGCAATTACCTGGGTTGCGGTTGCAGTACATCCGCCTGCGTCAGAAGCGGTAACGGTATAACTGCCTGCTGCAAGATTTTGAAGCGTTTCGCCCGAACCGCCATTCGACCATGCAAAATTATAGGGAGCATTGCCTCCGCTTGCAGATACGGAAATACTTCCGTCCGTAAAATCAAAACAACTTACATTTTTAAATGAATCAACAGCAACAAGGATATTTCCGGGTTGACCGATGAATGCAATAGCTGTTGACTGGCATCCGGTGGAATCGGTAACCGTGACGGTGTAGGTTCCCACAGAAAGGTTGTTTGCAACACTATCCGTGCTGCCACTCGACCATGCAAAAGAATAAGGTGAAACGCCATTGCTGGCTGATGCTGTTGCCGAGCCATCAGCACCACCACAAACGGAAACATCCGTTGACACAACGGAAATCAGCACTGAGTCTAATCTTGCAATGTTCACTCTCGCGGTATCGTTACAGCCGTTTTCATCTTCGGCTACTACGAAATAACTTCCTGCAGAAAGGTTGGTCACTGATGTACCGGTTGCCCCGGTTGACCATTCATAAGAAATCAAACCGGTTCCACCAGAGGCTGAAACTGTAGCTGCGCCATCCAATGCACCACAACCGGATTCATCGGTTAATGAAGTGATGCTTGCCGATAATTCTGAAGGTTGATTGACGGTTGCCGAAGCTGTTGCGGTACATCCGTTGGCATCGCTCACTGTGGCAGTATAACTCCCCGCAGCCAGACCTTGAATTGTTTCCCCTGTGCTTCCGTTTGACCAACTGTATGAATAGGGAGCATCACCTCCGCTTGCGCTTGCGGTGATACTGCCGTCATCCGCTCTTAAACAACTAACATCTGCCGGAGTCAGCGTCAAACTGGTTGCAGGACAGGGTGCGCATACTTTGACAGAGGTGCCTACCGGAGGAAAACTATTGATTGCCAATAATTGATTGAGTTCACTGGAAATTGGAAAAGGTACGATGTTCGTGAGTACAGTCACAAAAATCTCAGTCACATAAATGCCGGTAGTATCTTTAGTTGCTCCAAAAATATTGAGACAGCCGGAATCACCCGCGTTCAAACGGTTAGGGGGATTTCCGAATGGAACATCTAAGCTCCAACTGATTCCATCCGGCAGGCCAACAATGCTGTCAAGTATCAGATAAATGATGCCGGATGACGAATCGGGACTTATCACCGAGATGTACTCTGAATATTGTGAGCTGTCATTCGGAATGCAAGCTAAAGAATCCAGATCAGGATAAATCCCAACGGTTCCGGGTGGAAAAGCAGGACATTGCGCATTGGATTCAAGCGTAAATAAGATACCGGTAAAAGCGAACAGTAAGCATGAAAGTTTTCTCATCATCATTAAATATTAAGTTGAACGGGGTGCAATATAAAAAAAAACATTGGGGGTAACTAATCTCACTTGTTTTCCTTTTCCTGAAAAATTGTGGAAAAACACCCCTTTGTACAAATAGCAGGAAAATGTAAATTTTAAAATATCCCGGATTCGGGTCGAAAAGATTAGCGCGGAGCGTTTTTCAAAAATTCCTGAGCCGACAGTGTATCACCTTGAGAAATGTAAACCCGCGCAATATTTTCATACGGGTCGCGCCAGGTCGGGAAAATTTTGATTGCCCGTTGATTAGTTTCAATAGACTTTTCAGGCTGATTCAACCTGAAATAGAGATAACTGAGATTCGTGTAAGCAGTGTAATAATCAGGTTGAGCTTTCAATAATCTTTCATAATATTTGATAGCGGTATTGAAATCATTTCTTTGCTCTGCAATGGTAGCAATATTAATGGTGGCATCAGAAAAAGTGGAATCCATTTCATGTACTCTCACAAAACAATGGAAGGCGCTGTCGGGATGATTGAGAATCATATAAGTTCTGCCCAGGTCATACCAGGCGTTAAAAAAACCGGGATAAATCTCAACTGCCCTTTTGAAGTGACCAAGCGCTTCCTTTCTCATCGAAAAAGCGTCTTTAGAATATTCATTTTGATAAGAATATTTCATCAGGTTAGAAGCCAGCAGATTATGTGCCTGCGCGGATTTATCAAGATGTCCGATGTCATGCCGCATTAATGTCAGGTGGTCTTTCCAGAGCGCGTTTCGGGCGATGGTCAGGTAAGAATATGAACTGAGGATTAAAACCAAAACAACAGTAAATGCAGGCTTTAATTTCAGCGGAGCATTTTTTGATATATCTATTTTGAAAAGATTGAGTAGGGCGTAAGTTATTGCGATGCAAAAACCAAAACTGGCAGCATAGGTAAAACGATCCGCCATCATACCGGCAACAGGCTGTATTAAGTTAGTATAAACTGCAATGGAGAATAAATAGAACAAAATGCCAAGACATAGACCAGGATGCTTTTTTATTAATAAAAGACTAATAATCAGAAGTGTAAAATATATTATTAATGAAATTGAGGCTTGAGGATTCCTGATACCAACAGGTACAATATGAGCATAGCCATAATAGAATCCCATAGGGTGCGGAATAATAAGCAGCTTCAGGTACTCGCCTAAAATATATGCGGACGTGGCTATTCTTACCTCCATAGAAGCATTAAAACCCAAAGGATATTCGACAAAATCGAGCGGGCGATCCATATTAAAGAAGTAATTATCCTTTGGTTCTTCAATCTTTACTTCTGATGGAGGAGTATTTTTCATCTTTTCCTCATGCAACCTTTTTAATTCGATATGTTCAGGGGATTTATTAAGCATGATGTTTTTATGCACAACATTTATGCATAAAACAAACGAGAGAGAAATTGAAATTAACAATAAGGATGCTTTAGCATTCGAACGATATTTGGTTAAAAATAAAATGTAAGATAAAATATAAAATGAAAAAACATTCAATTCGTACAGATGAAAGTATAAAACAATATCTATAAAAGATGTAAAAATCATATGAAGAAAGGGGATATAAAGCCATTTGTATTTGTATTTTTTTATTATATATATTAGTAAGCTCACTATTATAATTAGGAATAAATATCCTATAACCGTTTGAAATTCATTAAACCTTAAATAAATAGCAATGCATGATAACGCCATTAAAAAAATGATAACCAAAACCAATTGTTTTTTATTGTTTTTATTTAAATATATATTTATTATTATTAAATATAGTGCAACAATATAAAAAATTGCCTCCGTAAGCATATCTAATGGGGAAAAAATGTAAAATATTATAAATGCAACAATTGTAAGAATAATAATGTCATATCTGATTAAGCGGGAATAAAAGGGATAAAATATCAATAATATCAATGCCGGCACAGAGCCGATATACATGCTGTATTTGACAAACAAAGTAAATATTGCTATAAATAAAAGATAAAACAGTAAATTACCAAGAGTGATTTCTTTGAATGATGTTTTATGCAACAAGGTTGATTCGGGCCACCCTATTCGTTCCTTTATCATTTTTATTCTTGTAAAGAAACCGGCAATTACAGTCGTATTTAATTTTAAATAGAATATAATATATAAAATAATATAGTAAACCGTAAAACCGGTTAATAACATCTTCATATTTTGCATATTACTGCTGGAGATATAGATGGTTATTGCAGTTAATAAGGCAACTATGAAGAATGAATATAATAAACTCAGTTTTTCTTCTTTTTTGTATATCAATACGATAGGGATTAATCCCAATAGAAATATTCCGGAAGTCTTTGAAAGCAGGCTTAGGAGAAGAAAGAAAAAAACAAGTATGTATTTAATATGCAGGTTAAATTTTATTGTACGAGCCATATAATTCAATGCCAGTATTCCAAAAAGGAATGAAAGCATCTCATCTCTGTTTTTGATACTCGAAACGACTTCCGTATGCATTGGGTGCGCAATAAAAAGCAGGACTGCTGAAACAGGAAAGATTACATTCAAGTTGGGGAATAAATTAGTAAGCAGGATAAATAAAATGATTCCTGTAATCGCATATAATAAGACGTTAATTAAATGACTTGCTTTCGGGTTATCCCCGAACAACTCGTGTTCCAATGCGAAACTTACCAAGACAACAGGACGGTATTCATAAGAGTAGCCGGAATCATCCTGGTAATATGGTGAAGTAAATATTTCAGCAATGGCGCTAATTCCTTTACTGGTAAGCCTGTGATTTCTTGTTACTAATTCATCGTCAAGATTATAGTCGTGATTGATGGTATTTCCATAGAGAAGAAATGCGAAAAGAAAAAGCGCTCCGTATATCAGCCACTTTCTTTTATTATCCGGCAGTCGTAGTTTTTGAGTATAATTAATTTTTTTCGACTTCATGCCGTCTTTACATGTTATTCATCCTGTTAAGATGATTCCAAATAAATAATTTAATGTTTTCAATAATGGTAGGCTTATAGCTTTCATTTTCTATCTTAATTTCCGGCTTATACTTACGCAGGTAAGATAAGTATAATTCAAAATAGGGATTCAGTAAATTATCAGGATATTGCAAAAATGTTCTGACAGTGGTGTTATTGAAATGGATAAAAACTACGGGATACTTTCCGTTGATAAGAACCCTGTCGCCATGCATTTCACGTTTGCATATTTCTTCGTTCCAGTCAGCAAGATTACACCCCTTATGCGGTACGATTAATGTTCTATTTTCAATCACCGGAAATAAATCCAGGTATTTTTGGTCGTCAAACAAGCCCCTCATCGGGCTTTTCTCACACCGATACAGGCAGCACTTAGCCCACCATTCCAGGGTATTGCAAGCATTTATATTAACGCCTAAAAACCCTGCATTATATAGGCCAACTTTAAAATTTGCTTCGAGCCAGTTTTGATGCGCATCAGGATTTCGGTAATAATTATGAGGTGTCAGCAGGATGTTATATTCATCTAAATAATCAAATAAAAATTCAAAATCGCCAAAAAAAGCAATATCATTATCTACATAAATTACTTTTTCTATTTTTAAATCCGATAATAAATATTTTAAAAATAGAGGTTTTAATGTCCAGCGCAGTTTGTCCCGGCTTCCAATATATTTTCGAATCATTTTTGAAGTCAATTCTCCTTTTATATCTTTTTTTAGGTATATTTTCATTCCTGATTTACTATATTTATTAATTAATGCTGTATCATCAGCGTCTGAAATCAGGACGTGTAAATGAGTGGAACTGTCAACTGCCAGTATAGAATCAAACAAGGTATAAACCTTATAAAAATGGCTTAAAGTGGTAATCGTACAAAAATGGTGACGCATGTATTAAAAAGTTCCTTTCTCAATCGGTTTGATAATTGGAAATTGAAAATAGTGTTTTAGTCTGATAACGCATTTGCCGCTTTTCGGTTTTTTATATTCCCAGCCACAACGGGCGCAATACATTGCGCCATGAGATGATAGCCTTGCGAATTATGATGCCCGTCAATTATCCAGTAAAAATCTGAGTAAGTTTGCGATGATGGGGAAGCATGTTGCAGATAACATGGCAGCAAGTCGAACACGATGGTATTTTTTAATTCAGGAAATACTGAATTTACATCGGTATAATCGAAAACATATTGTCCGCCTTTGAATTCATGCTTGAGAGGCTTGATGAGCCAAATAACCTTCACGTTGTTGAATGCAGCAACGCTGTCATATTTTATGATGAGATTTTGCAGTTGTTCATTCAATTTTGCAACATGCTGCTTATTCTTCACGCCTCCACCGGGGTTGTCAATATCCAATCCGGCAATTTTCATTAATGCTCTGAATAGATAACTTGCTGCAGCCACCGGCTCCCACCACGGGGCTTTTTTCAACTGCAACAGCGAGTCATTCCCGAACCGCTCGAAGCCGCCTCTTAACGAGATATCATACAGCATGTCATCGCTGGAAACCGTCTGCAGCACAATATCGGGTTGATAGGGCAAGATGATGTCCGTAAAATTTTTATACCCGAAAAACGGGTCGCTGCCGCTGATACCCGCATTGAATACTTCAACCTTGTAAGCCAATTCATTTAACAACCTGCTTAAAACAACCGGATAAGCCGAATCGGCAGGCGCGCCATCCCCTTCGGTAAATGAATCGCCCAATGCCGCGATGCGAATTACGTTTGTGTCTTTTTCCAGTTTCCATTCACCATCGCTGTAGCCAAGCGAATTGGTAACCCTCGTAAATGAGAATTCCCCGCTTTCAAGCAAATACTCTTTCTGCGGCTGTCGGATATTGTAATAGTTGCCCATGTTTTGATCGTAAGGCGATTGATAGTATCCGCTTCTTTGCTCCATATAATTTTTATTCATTCCTGTAATTACAAGGAATATTTCAAACAATACCAGCAGTAATGCAACCGTACCTGTGCTTAATAACAGGTTTTTGGTAAATGCAACGCGAAATATTTTATGGAATAAAAGAAACGGAAGCCATAGCAGGAAACAAAGCAGTGTGGTAAAAACAATATGTGTATGCCACTTGATAAAATACAACCCGACTTGCCGGTACCAATAAATTTCCCATGCCACGTAAGCGCCATAGATCAGCAATAACAGGGCAAGCACTATTTTCCAAATAGTAATATTGATTTGTAAGACAACAGTTTGATTAAGCCATGCAGGTAGTTTCATCCCAGTCTGTTTAGCGCATTTGCCTGATTTAGCTTCCAATTTACCATATATTTGTGTGTAAGGAAAATTCTTATCCGTTATGCTTGCAAAATTTTTCAAAAAGAAAGCGCCTGCCCCCAAACGTGACCCCGACAAAACGGATTTCTGTTACTACCCTTTTTTTCAGGTGCTACTCTCAGCTGACGGAAAATATATGCCGTGCAGCCACCATACCGGGTTCATGACGGAAAACGGCAAAGAAATCACGGCTGACAAATACACGATTGAAGACGCCTGGAATTCGGAGTACATGCGCACCCTCCGTGATAATTTCAAAAACAACGTGCGTCACAAAGGCTGTGTTCAATGCTGGAAAGAACAGGCGATGGGACTGAAGCCGATGCGCTACGATTCTTACGGATACGATATTCCGGAAAGTCAGGTGGAAAATCCTGAAACACCCATGCGCGTGGAAATCAACGCGAGCAATATTTGCAATCTGCGATGCAGAATCTGCTGGTCACACGCTTCTTCGCGCTGGATAAAGGAAGCCAAAGAAGTGTATGGCATAGAAGGCGAGGTACACTTGAACATGACGCCTGAAAACCAGCGGATAATCCGCTCATGGGTGCCGCATTTCTCGCAAATCGGATTCTTCGGAGGTGAGCCGCTGATGAGCGAAGAAAATATCGAATTGATGCGCTATTGCGTCAAGACCGGTCACGCCAAACATATTTCATTGCTGATTAACACCAACACTACTTTTTATACCGATGAGTTGATTCAGCTTTTCAAGCAATTCAAAAACGTGTATCTGAATTTCAGCATTGACGACATCGGAAAGCGTTTTGAATATCAGCGCAGTGGCGCTAACTGGGAGCAGGTGGTGGAGAATCTGAAGAAATTTGTGAAACATGGCGGTTACTCGGGCAGCGACCAGATTCAATGCAAAATCTGCTGCTCGGTCACGAGTATGAATATTTATTATTTCCCGGAATATTTTGAATTTTTCAACGAACATTTTCCGGGACTATCGGTGTTTTGGAATTTAGTTTACCAACCCTGGGAACTGTCTATTTCCCTCCTGCCGCATGAGGTGAAAGATTTGATTGCCGAGCGATTGAAAAATTATGTGAAAACGACTTACCAAATGGAAGAGCGCAGAACGAAAACCATTGAAAACCTGATTTCCTTCCTCAACGCCCACGATGAACGCGATTTCGGTGAATTTTTCCGTCACCTCGCCCGGCATGATAAATACCGCCAGGAAAATTTCGCGGAGGTGTTTCCTGAATTTTACCGCGAGATTGAAAAATATTGCCCCGCTGACGTGGTGCCTCAGTATGCCGGTTGATAATAGCCGTTGTCGGTCTAAGTGATGCCTGCGAGCGATTGACAGACCGACCACCGAGAGGAACGGCATCCCGCTTGCCGGTCTTTCAAACGCACTATACTAACGCTTAGACCGGCAAGGGCAAAATAACAAACACAAATCCATGCTTCGAAGGCTGATTTTTATTCCAATTGTGCTCTTATTCATTTTTGTTGCCAGTCTGTGGTTGATATTTAAAACCACTTCACCATTGGGCTTCATTGCGCTTTTATTGACTTTGTATTTTACGGGCAGATTTTTCTTATCGCTTTTATTGCAGAAAAATATCTTGCGGGAAAATCAATTTTCCAATTTTCACACGGCATTGGTTTCCTTAGTCTTTGTGCTGCTTGCCGGAGAAATGATTATCAGAGTGGTCAGAGCTGATTTAGCTTCCTACATGGAACGCAACGGGAGTTTTTTCTACTCATCGCCCTACGGGAAGCAGGAACTCCCCCTGCTGTCGGCTTGCGATAACGGTCATTTTTTCGTCTCGCCTCCCCATGATTCCGATTACCTGAACAGGCCTGAATTCAATTTCCTGCATCAATACAACGCTTACGGATTGCGGGAGCGGGATATTCCCCTGCAAAAAGCTGAAGGAGAATACCGCATTCTCGGCTTGGGCGATTCCTTTATGGAGGGTGTTGGCGCACATCAGGATTCCACCTGGCTCCGATTGTTGGAAAATCGTCTGAATGCTGCAACCGACAGTATGCACTTCACTACCATCAATGCCGGAAAGTCAGGAAGCGACCTTTTCTTCAGTTATGAATTGCTGGAAAAATGTTTAATTCAATTTCAACCGGATTTGGTTATTCTACAGCTCAATTCGTCAGACATTTTTGAGGTCATGGGGGCGGGTGGTGAGGAAAGGTGGAACGACAAAGGAAAGCTTGTTGCAAAAGCAGGACCCCGGTGGGATTTTTTTTACGGGAGCAGTTACTTAGTACGCTTATTTGCTAAAGCTGTATTCCAGATAGAATTCAATCTGATGAACCCGGAAATAGAGGCATTGGAAACACAAAAAGCCTTAGATAAAATCAGCCGGAAAATTGAAGACTATTACAAATTATCATCTGAAAAGGGATTTGAATTTTTATTAGCGCTGCAACCGATGCATTATGAACTTATTTCCGGAAAATCACCGCTTGAGGATATCCCCGTCAGCACTGATATCCGTATGATTTCATTGACGGATTACATGGCTGAGATTATTGCCGAAAGAGGCGACTCTATTGGAAATTATTACTGGACCCTTGATTTGCATTTCAATCAAAAAGGGAATCAGCTTGTGGCGGATGGGGTGTATGAAAAGTATTTTCTACCCTGTTTTCTTTCTGAATAAATTCAAAAACACATCGAGCCATTATTTCATATCCTCTTGAATTATAGTGACCATCTTTTTCCCAATAATATTGATGGCAATTGGCGCTATCCATGGAATGCATATTCATGCAATGAAAAACATCGAGGTATGGTATTCCGCTATTTCGAATGTAACCGGACAAGGAAGCTAACAGATAAGTTTCCGGATATTGAAACTCTGAGCAAAAGGGATGGATTACAATCGCAAATTGCAGTTGTTTGTTTTTACTAAATACCTTGAAACTGTCAATAGCCAATTTGATCAGATGAAACGCCTCTTCATATTTTTGAGGCAAATCTTTTTTTCGAATAAATAGATAATCATATTCGAATATCTCATGCGCGATCATGCGTGCAAACATGCTGCGGGCATAAATCGGTTCAAACCAGGGCGGTTTCCTGTATTGAACAACATCATCTCTCCTGAATCTCTCAAACCCTCCTCTTGCCAGACAATCAGCTATATCAGAAGAATTGATAGTCAATATCACCATATCCGGCTCGTATTTGGAAAAATATTTTTTCATTAATTGATAGGCAAAAAATACATCTGACCCTCCAAGTCCGCCATTAATGACCTGAAGCGAAGAATCGCCATGCAACCTGAATAAGGTTTCCAATATGCGGGGATGTGAACTGTCGGGCGGGGCACCCACTCCTTCCGTAAAACTGTCGCCTAAAACAAAAATACGTTTACCTGTTTTGACATCAGCGATATTAACGTCTTTCAATCCATCTTCATTGGCTGTCCAAGAATCGGTAAATTCTTCGCGCGCCAGATATTGCTCATAGTGCGGCTGGTAGGTATGTGCCCATCCCCTGTTATGTTCTTGGAATGGCGATGTGTAGTTTCCCGCACCTGTCCTTTCAAGATATGTCTGATAATCACCCTTATATCTGAAAACGGATTCCGCTATTAAAAAACCGAGAATCAGCGACCCGGAAAATAGCAGGAGATTTTTTTTCATAGTACAAATTAGTTGACTTGGGTAAATGAAAAATACCAGAATTAAAATTCAGATATTGTTGAATCATTCAGATAGGGGCGGATATTATCAAAAATCGCATCCGCCATCATTTGGTATCCATTTGAGTTATGATGCCCATCATGCACCCAAAAATAATCAGCAGGTTGTGTTTTTCTTTGTTCAATGTATTCTAAATAATCCGGCAATAAATCAAAGTATATAATATTTTCATTTTTCATGAGTTCATTTTGTATTAATGAAAAATCAAACGAATAGTTGTTGCTCTCAATTTCAAATTTGTCAGGTCTCAAAGAAACAAATAACTTGATATTGTTCTCTCTGCAAAACCTGGCATACATTCTAAATAATTCAATAACCTGTTCATTCAGTTTCGCTTCTTCTTCATTCGTAATCTCCCCTCTCCGGAGTAATTCATCATAGCCTGCTGCATTAAAAAAGATTCGGCTACTATAGCTGATGGCATAAACTGGCTCCCACCAGGGGGCTGAGTAGTGTTTTACAGTTCCGTCTTCTCGAAAACGCTCCATGCCTCCACGCAATATAATGTCAGTTATGAGGTCATGAGAAGATAAAACCTGAATGACATAGTCAGGCTCATAAACCATCAGCAAGTCTCTCAGTATTACAAAATTGTTAAAAGGGTCACTGCCGCAAATACCTGCATTCATCACATAAAATGAATCGTTTCGGGAGTTTAATTTTTCCCTGAGCAAAGCAACATAGCTGGAATCGTAAGGCGCGCCATCGCCTTCGGTAAATGAATCTCCAAGCGCTATTATCGTTTTTTCTCCGGGTTTTTTATTAACCTTCCACTCTTCATCAACAAATCCCAACGAATTCGAAAGTGCACAATAATGATATTCCGGTTTGATAAGACACCTTTGTTTGTTAGTTCGCCATGTATGGTAATAGCTGCTTTGCAAGGCTTGATAGGGACTGGTATAAAAACTATCTACCTTTTCTAAATAGGTTTTATTGATTCCGGTTATTAAAAGAGTGACTTCCAGCAGGAAAAAAGTGAAAATGAGAGCATTGAAACTCAAAGCAATTTTTTTAAAATAATCTTCTCTTTTTTTTTCGGATAAAATACGCAAAACCAACATTCCGGCCATCCATATATAAGCAAATAGCATTAAATGTGTGTGCCATTTTATAAAACGCAATCCAACTCTGGAATACCAGTAAATTTCCCAAGCTAAGTAAGCGGCAAGCGGCAACAGCAAAAAAATCCATACCGGCACACGGATTACAATATTTTGGTGAAGGAAATCAGACAGTCGATTCATCATGAAAAAGATATTTTTTGCTCAAGGATTATCTCGCTCAGGTCATCATAACAGTTGCCGCAAAACTTACTTTTTACACGAAAGTAATTAAGATAATATGAAATTTTCATTGACTCAATCTATAGTGTTTCTTCAAATTTAATCCTTTCAATGATGAAGAATTCCAAGCAGGTTTTCAACTGGTGTAGGACAAAGTTTTAAGTCAAAGGGTTCTCGCTGAAGGACAAGTTTACTAATTTGAGGATGACACTGGCTGTCGTGCAGGCTAATATGCAAAGTACGCAATCAGCAATGAGCTTGCGGTTATTAAATAACAAATGAATAGGCGGGATTGGAATTGGATGACATGGATTGAAACTAAAAACAGGTAACAAAGGTGAAAGGAAATAGGTTATTTTCACCAGTCAACTATATCAAGTGCTTAAGCTAATTACCAAGGTGATTTTACTCTTCTGTGGCATATCGCTATTGTATAAGTTGATGAACGGAGAGTCAACGTTTATCACGACCGCGTATTTATATATTATTTTAGGCTGGCTGGTATATCAATTATCGGGAAGATTAAAAATACCCGCTTCATTACAAACCGCGCTTTATGCATTGATATTTACTTTTTTCATTTCGGAAGCTGCGCTTCGCTATTTATTCAAATACCCGGTTACCTACACCGAGTTGTGTTGCGAAGGATACACCAGCCATCTGAGTCTTCATCAAAAATTGAATAACCGAATAAACAAATTATTGGGCGTTGATGAAATCAGGCACACCATAGAGTTTCAGCCGGGAGAGTTAAGAAATTACAGCACAGCCGAGTTTAACTATCCGGCTGAAGAATTGAATGCGTTGGGTTTGCGCGGTGCTTTGCCCGGAAAAGACCAAAAAATCATTACCACGCTTGGCGATTCATTCACCGAATCGTTTGGTGCGCCTGCCGACAGCGCTTACCCTTTCATTTTGGAACAACTCATCAAAGCCGTCAACAGCGAATGGGCTGTGCTGAATGCGGGAGTCAGCGGCAGCGACCCTTTTTTTGATTTTAAACTGCTGCAAAAAATACAGGATACGATTCCCGTCAGGCAGGCCGTTTTTTTGCTCAATTACAGTGATATTCTGGATGTCGCCTCACGCGGGGGAAGCGAACGGTTTCTTGAAAGTGGCAGTGTGCGATTCAATCCTTCGCCCTGGTGGGAGCCGGTGTATGCCGTCAGTTTTGTATTCCGGCTGTTCATGCACAAGGTGGTGAAAATAGACTGGAGCCTTTTCACCGATGAAGAAAACCACCGGCAAAGAATGGAAGCAATTGATCATATCGGTCTATTGTTTGAGAATCAAATATTGCCGTGGGCAAATAAAAATAGTATTGCCGTGAAAGCAGCGATGCATCCGTTTGTTTCGGAAGTTGCAGAAAATAATATTTATTACATGGAGTTATGCAACCGCTTGTTGTCAATACCCGAACTGGAGTTTTATGATTTACTTCCCGGCTTTCGACAGGCTGATAATCCTGAAAAGCTCTATTGGAAAATTGACGGACATTTTAACCCTGAGGGCTACCGCCTGCTCGCAGAATTGATTTTTCAAAAAGCGTTTTTAAACGACTCCCTAATGTTCACCGACTGAACCGGCAACACAATATCGAGACAGTCAATCTGCCTGAGTATTTCGCAAAGCCCCTCGATTTTTTCAAGCTGCATCAGCCCGTTGGCGTTATTGAAAACGAAAGTCAACGCCACCGGCCTCACGCGGTTGACAAGCAGGTGAAATTTCACCTGTTCATTGTCTTTACTCATCTTACAACTTTTCACGCCCAGCGTCCTGAAAATAATCAAACAATGCTGTATCACACGATGAATGTTGGCAGGGTCATCGAGTTTATAAAATTGAAGCCAGCCGGTTCCTTCACTTTCCGCGCATAAAATTTCCTGCTTCAGTCCGGAAAGCAACAATGAGTTTTCATGCAGCCGCTTGCCTGCTGCGTATGTACTGTCGGCATTCAGGTGGATGTGGACGTAAGCCATTTCCCATTCGTGCGGTATTTTCACGGCAAACAACCTGCATAATAGCAGGATGAATATAATCAATATGGCTACTCCATATCTAAAGCGCATCGTTCATCAGGATTTTTGAAATTGTAGTGGTATCGTTGTAAAGTCTCACCTCATCAATCCCGAAATATAATTCGTATGCCCTGTTCCAGTGAGGATGACTTCTGTCAGACTCTATATCAGGCGGAAACCATATCGTCCGGGGCGGATTGCTCAATGCGTCCAGCGTCACTGCGTTACAGGGCGCGTCAGTATTCAAGTGATTAATCAGCGTGTAGCGCAGCTCCATTTCATCCTTGAATTGATGCAGAATCCCTGTATCATATTCATTTTTTAGCCTTGAAATATTGTTGTCTGATAACAGGACGCCCGCAAACATCCCTAGCAGCAAAACCATCGCTGTGTAGTTTCTCAAATAAGAAAATCGCCTGAAAAATCCGCTCAAATTAGTGTAGTGAACAACTAAGATGACTGCTGTTGTGAGAGCAAGCTGATATGCTGTCAATACCGATGTATAGATTCTATTCGGATAAGCTCCGGTATGGTCGCCCATAAATAAATAAAAAGGAATCGTCATCAGCCATGCCGTCAGCAAAAGCGACACCGTCAGGACGAATAGCATTTTTTTATCCGCTGCTGCCGGTTTTTTAGCCGGAAAATATAACGCGGCTAACAATGCAGCCGGCAGCATCAGCGGGTTGCGAAATGTCCAGTTGAGCAATGAAGCGAAAAAATCTTTTGTTCCGTAACCGATGGTCTGAATGGTGAATAGAATATTACGTCCTTCATTAAACTCCGATGCGCGATGATGAATACCGGGACTGAGGATGAACAACAGGATGCAGCCGATACCGATAATTGCAAGCGGCAACACATCATGCAGGCGCTTTTTGTCTTGCAGAAAGTAATAGCCTGACAGGAAAAAAAGCGCCACTGCATTCACAATCAAAAACATCTCACTCATGCCCGTGCCGCAAATCAGCAATAGCGTTGTAAGTAAATACCACCCTTTTTGAGCGCTATTGCCTGAAGCCCGCTGTAAATGAATAAATGAACCGAGCCAAAAAAAGACAAAAATCCACGGATAGAGAAAAACGAAACTGCTGACCATCCAGTAGAGGTCGTGCGGCAGCGAAGGGGTGAGTGCGAAATGAACCGATGTAAATATCAGTGAATAGAATATAAGCTGCGGGCGATATTCCCGCGCGGGCAACAGGGCGTTTAACATAAAAAAAAGCGACAGAGCAAACATGAAAATACCCGCAACGGGCATCAGTTTGTATCCTTTCGTAAAACCGATTGCGAGCGGATTCACACCGTGTAGGATATTGGTGAAATACCTGCCGTCATAAGTAAGCAAAAGGCTGACCGTGGAGGCGATTATTCCTTCATCTCGTGCTTTGGCGGCAAGTGAAAAATCTTCGGCATTCGGCTCGCAGAACCATGCCCCGGCAAACAGCCATGCAAGACACCATGCGCTGAATCCAGCAGATAGGATAACAAGGAGCAGCTTTGTCAACCGATTACTCATTTAGTGTAAAGAAAGTTTAATTACTTCGAATACCGCCTGCGCGACCACCGGCTGATACTGTTCGTTGATATGGCAATCGTCAATATATACATCTTGGTGTTCCATGCCGTCAAAGAGTGATGTAAAATCATATATAAAATCATGTTTTGATGCGATTTCTCGGGCATCCGGGTAAAATATTTGATAGCCTCTGATAAATCCGGCTGAAGATTCGCTGATTTCGCCTTGCGTATAGCTGCCGGTACCAAGCACCGGCTGTAGGATGCCTGCAAATACAGATTGTCTGCCTTTCGCGATATCATGCATGGTCATCATATTCCGGTGCCAGAAAGCCGATGCTGCTATTTTCTCTGATTGTTTCAGTTCTAAGCTTACATTTAGCCCGGATATTTTCCTCGCTAAAAAAACAATGTTTGGCAAAATGACGGTGGTAGATTTATCATAGACAAGGCGGGAAAACAAATCATTTTCGTAACGAGTAACATAGGAAGGCTCCATGTATTCATTCGCGCCACTGTAGCTGATATGGATGTCCGGAGAAAGCGGCAAACCGTCCCGGATAAGTTTCAGCAGTTCCTGACCGGAATTGTATCCTCCGGTCGCTCCGATATAAATTTCAGCGCACAAGTGTTCCTTTTTCAGCAACGCGGAAAGATGAACCGGCCAATTACCCTGATGCAGCGCGATATCGGATGTAGAGCCGCCTGTGATGAAAATAATCAGCGGGGAATCACACTCGCTTGTTTTAAGTATCGCCATTCCATTACTTGCATCAAATCCCCTGCGAACAATGGTGTTTTCACTCATAGACCACCCCAGTAACGGGTCCACTTCATCAAAGGCGAAAACCCGCAGATAGTTGATTTCAGGCGCTGTAAGTCTTCTGAAATTCAGCAGCGGGCTGAAGTAATGGCCACCCTTCCCTTTCAAAATCAGCAATGCCGACACCTCTAATGCAAATGCAGTAAGCATCGCGATGATCAACGAACCAATCAGCCTTTTCATCGCTGGTCAATTTACGTTTTTTTATTGACCTGCCCATCCGAAATTGCAGCGGGTGTAAGACAAATAGCAGCGCTTTTTAAAACCCGCAAGGATTTAATGAAGTCTTCTACATAACATTTTATATTTGAATTAAACCCTGCGGGTTTATAACTCTGCATTCTGTCCTACACCCATTGAAACGGGCAGACTTTAGCACCGGAATAAAAAAAAGGGTTATCTGACCGTGCCGTTAGCTTCTTTTCTTTGATGAAGCTTTGCGGATGTTTACCCACAGTCGTTCTGAATGAAGGGAAGTGCTTTTTACCGTGCTGATTAAGACGGGACCCTTTTCATGAAAGGGGAAGGTGATGCCATTGAAATTAAAATCCTTGACAATGGAAAAGCGCGGGAGCATGTCCGGCTTGCAGCCTGTGTACATGATTTCATAATCATAATAAAATTCCCCATCGGCAAGATTGAATTTACGCTCTAATTTTTTATCCAGCAGATTGCCTAAATACTCCCATTCCGTTTTGCCGTTTTCCGCATTGACGGGACGAAAATAAACATGGACATTCAGCGGCACTTCTGAAAGCACTTTCAGTGAGGTAGTCTGGTATGATAAAATATTGCGGCATATTAATGTATCGTTCCGCAAATAGGTATTGCTGTTTAAAAGCAACACTTTGCGCACAACGGTGCCCGCGCCTTTGTAAAAACCGGGAAAGCTCATTTCAAACATATTCGAATTCACCTTGTCAAACCGGAAATGGATATGCTCACCTGCCCAGAGGGTGATGTCGAAAAATTTATCCCGGTAATCATGAATGACCATGGAATGAGCGTGTGCGATGCTCGCTGGACCATAGCTGCTGATTTGCCTGATATATTCCTTCACCGGAAATTTTTCATGAAATAATTTTGCCTGCTGCCGGATGATGTCCGGGTAGGATGCCAGAGCCTGCGTACTTGCTATGCTGCCGTCAGCAAGCGTAAAATAACAGCGTCTGTCAGCATCGAACATGTGATATGCATTGTCATAAAATATTTCAGTCACCTCGTGTCCGTTAAGGGATACTCTACGGGCATCTGAAAAACCAGCCAGCAGCGCAAGATTGGTGAGAATTCCGCTTTTCTCACCGCACATAAATACCGGATAGCGGTTTAGCGCCATCGGGTCATTAGGGTCTTTCAACGAATGGAAAGCGTCAAAATACTTGTGATGCCCGCTGATACTTACTACGCGCCACAAAGCCACCGCTTTTTCGTGGGGTGTAAATTCATCTTTGATGACCGAACGTAGCAGGGCGGTAGCAGATGTATAGTCCGATGCATTGAGATTGCGCATGGTAAACGATATCTCGTTATCCGGGTCGGCATTGGTGATGCTTACCTCGTATTTCCCCGGCAATCGTTTGTAATCGAAATGAATGGTATCGTTACCTGTTAGTGTCAGTTCATGCCGCTGACTCTTAAAATTCTGGGCAAAAGCGTTCCCGAAACAAATAGTTAAGATGAAAATAATTAAATGTGAATTCAGGACGGTTTTGAGGTATGTGGTTTTACAACTATTCTGAAACATTTTTATAAAAAATTGAAAGTCAAAAATACGCATTTTTGCCTAAGTTTTATAAACTAAGTAATTTTAGGCAGGTGACAATACGCTTAAAGAAGGGAGAAGATGGCTCTATTTTTTGTAAGGGGGCTATCAGTTTTCAGAAACTCAGCATATTTTATGCCGTTATGTAAATTTCAATTCAAGAATCTTCGGTAATTAGTCGCGAATTACGGGATGCGGATACTCGTAACAGTCCGTATAATACTATCTAAAAATTCAGCATATTTAAGCGAGCCGGAGTTATTGAAATGACAACTGTCTTGATGAAAATCCGTTCTTTTATCAAGGTTCTCAGGAAAAAAATAGGTTGTGTTTTCAAATAGATTATCGGTAGTTGCCGTATTTACCGTTACTAACTGCAATCCTGCATTCACACTTTCATAGATATCGGGAACTACTACATTCAAAACCGGAATCGAATGCTGAACACCCAATGAACGTATTCGGGATAGATATGGGCGCGTATATTCGATTGCATTGTAATAATTATTTGTCTTTTTGCTGATATATTTTTCCAACTCGGCATGCTCCACGTGGTTCATTTTATACAATGCACTCCACAACAAAGTAGTAAAAGCCGTTTTAGAACAAATCCTGTTAAATGTGCTTTGCTGTTCCGGAATTGTAATCAGGGAAAGATAATAATCGTATGCAGCCTGCGCATCGAGATATTTTCCGGATAAGTGACTTTCATAAAAACCGGCATTGGTCATGTGTTCGGGCGGATGAAGCGGGTGCGGTTCGCGCGGGAAGTGCATCAGGTCGTTTCCCAAGTAAAATACCACGATGACCAAGTCCGGCTTCAGCAAAGGAATATACTTTTTGGCAATCGCTTCATACTGCGCGGGATCGGTTCCCGGAATGCCGGCATTGTAAATAAAGTAACCTCGCGATAGTAGGATGTCGGAAAAACTATTGAAAAAAGGTTGAGCCGACATACCGTAAACAAACGAATCGCCAATGAGCAGAATGCGGGGTCTGTCAGTGACGTGTTGTTCGAAAGCGATACTGCGAAACCCTTCATTGTTGAAAGGTTTTTCCACGTAAGCAGCTATTGCCTCTGCCCAGGCGTCAGGAGGTATTTCTTTATCAGTAATTTTTTGATAAACATTCGCAATTTCAGAATCCCAGTTTTCATCCCTGAAAAAATATGTCAGCCGGTAGCGCAACGGGAGTTTTTTTTGTTGCCGCTGTAAGGCATGATAGCTGTCATAGATATAGTAAAAATCATCTACTTTTTTCAGATAGTTTTTTACCGTTTGATTTTCCAACCTGCGCTTTTCACGATTGTAATATTTGTAAACCGAGTCGGTTATCCATGGACTGAATTTGTAAATACCGGCTTCATCCGTGATATAATTTTTATAAACTATCAACGAATCAACTACCTCAAATCCCTGCATATCCATGAATATACCGGGTTGCTTCCCCGACAAACGCAACAATCCTTCCGTCAGAAATAACGTGATAACTAAAGCAAAAAATGACAATAATATTTTATTCATTCAAGCTCTGAATATAGAATGTTACTATTCACCGGCATTCAGAAAAAAATCTAATGCTAAATATTCTAAGAAACAACATCCGACCGCTTCAACAGGTTGCTATTGTTGGCATGAATTCTTGAGAAGAAAAAAAAATTTACAAACACTCCAATTTTATTTATATCATCCTGCAACGCATTTTTCACGCTTCCAAATTTAACCTATAGCTAATCAAAATATTTTTCACCGTTTACTTCTTCGGATGAAGAAGGTGATGCATAAATACTCTCCTTTAACTGATTAAAAACACATTCTGCCATCATCAGGTAGCCTTTAGGATTATGATGTCCGTCATATTTCCAGAAATAATCCTTTGTCTGCGTGTTGCCGGATTGTATGTAACTGACGAATTCAGGCAATAAATCAATCACCTCAATATGCGGATTTGAATGCAGACCGTTCAGGATAACCGTAAAATCATATTCATACTCATGATGCTCTATCTCGCGGCTGTCCGGTCTCAACATGACGATAAGCCTGATGTTTTTCTCTGTGCAGAAGTCAGCATACAGGCTAAAAAGTTCTGTAAGCTGCCTATTCAAAAGTTGCTCCTCTTCCGGTGTTAATTTTTCTTTTCTCAACAACTCCGTATATCCCTCATGATGAAAATACAATCTGCTCAAATAGCTGATGGCATAAAGAGGTTCCCACCAGGGCGGCTGTATGAAACGGGTTGTTCTGTCA
This sequence comes from Chitinophagales bacterium, assembly GCA_041748615.1. Taxonomy (GTDB): domain Bacteria; phylum Bacteroidota; class Bacteroidia; order Chitinophagales; family CAIOSU01; genus JBGTCY01. Next base: position 2,168 of record JBGTCY010000290.1, on the reverse strand, counting down.
TCGAGAAAACGCTCGAATCCTCCGCGCAAAATAATGTCAGTAGTCATGTCTTGCGTACTCAGGCTTTGCAGAATAATATCAGGATGGTAAACATGCAGCTTGTCGCGCAGATGAACGAAATCATAGAAAGGGTCGCTGCCGCTGACGCCTCCGTTCATGGTATAGACTAGAAAACCGTTTTTCCTCAGCAAAGTGTCCAATAACGCCACATAAGAAGAATCGTAAGGCGCTCCATCGCCTTCGGTGAATGAATCGCCTAAAGCTAATAGTCTGATTTCACCGGGTTGTTTGCTCATTTCCCACTCCCGGTCGCCAATGCCATAAGAATTATTGGGTCGCCAAAACCTGAATTCATTTTTTTCAATCCAATGTTCTTTCCGATGCGGAGGCCATGTATGGTAATGCGTATGAGTTCCGGGGGCATAAGGGCTTGAATAGCGTCCACCTACTTTTTCTAAATACGTTTTATTGACGCCAGATAATTCAAGATAAAGTTCCGCAATGAACAGCGCGAAAATCACAGAACTGAAAGCCAGCAAAAAATTTTTAAAGGCAGATGAATTTTTCCTTAAAAGAATGCGTAACATGATAAACCCCAAGAGCCAGAGGTACACAAACACCATCAGGTGAGTGTGCCATGCGATGAAGCGCAGTCCTACGGTTTTATACCAAAATAATTCCCATAACAGGTAGGAGACAAATGGAAGCAGCAACAGTGTCCATACGGGAATGCGGATTGAAATCCGTTGATTGATGAAAGAAGAAACAGGATTCATTCGTTGTGATGATTCGTTTCGGGTTCCATCATCTCCCGCAATTCGGGAAACAACTCCGTAAATTTTTCATTCCTGATGTTGTCCACCGCGTTCACCCAATGGCTAAACTCAGCCTGACGGCTTCCCTGCTCCGACATCATGAAATTGATGATGGATTGAGCATGATTTTTAATATTCGCGTTATGGTCGAGCGTGTTTAAATATTCGCGCTCGAATTTTTCATAAAGCGCTGCCACTTTTTGCTTCAGTGCGGGCGTCAAGTTGGTGATATTGAAATAAGGCGGGTCGAAAAGCAGGTAGAGATTCATCCGGTCTTCGGCTACTAATTTGTTTTCCACCATGTAGCGATAAAACTCAGGCACGTGAAGCACATTGAAGATACTGACGGTGACATTCACGCCAAACAGCACAGAAGGACAATGATTTTGCACCTGCCGGATGTTGTCTTCGATTTTCTGCCAGCGTTGCCCCTTCCGCTGATAATCGCCCTTGCTCCCCATGCCGTCCAAGCTTGCCCACACGTCCACTTTTTTAAACCGGTTCCACAGTTCAATGATATTGTATTGCTTATACTTTAAAGTTGAAAAATTAGTATTATAGCTCAAATTAACATCTGTTTTTCCGATAGAGAGCAAGTATTCCAGCGTCCGGTAATGTTCATCCATTACCAACGGTTCGCCACCGGCAAAATGGAGTCTCTTTACGCCCTTTAAAAGGCGTTTGAAAGATTCCCAAAACCCTGTATCATCAAAAGCCATTTTCATTTCCTTTGTGGTAGGCATGGGCGGTTTTTTGTCGATTTTCAATTCATCTTCATACCATAATGAACTATACACGCTGTCGCAGATTCTGCATTTGAAATTGCACTTGTTCGTAAATCGGATGTCAATTAAAGGCACATCCGTCTTTATCAAGCTGCCATCTTCTGCCGTTGCCCTGACACGCGAAAATTCATGCCAATAGTCGCTGTTGTATTTCATCCGCTCGCTGAATTTGCCCAGCTTTTCATAATCATAGCAATGCGTACAGATGGAGCTTTTCTTTCCCTCGAGCATGTTCCTGCGCAGTTGCTTCATATTATCGGAATTCCATGCGGCTTCAATGCGGGGATTTTCCCTCAAATCACCCATCCCAATAAATTCATTATTAAGGTGAACGGACGACATGCAGCATGGCGCTACCTTCCCGTTGGTCTGCGCATGAAGCTGAATCCAGGGCGCCATGCAAAATACTTTCGATTCGGAAAGCAATTGTTTGCGCTTCTTTTTGCTGCCGAACAAATGTTTATTTAAAAAATCCTGTATTTTCACTTTTTTAAAATGAATTTCATCAAATTTAAAACATTCAACTTTACAGTCAAGAAAGCTGCATTCCGCATCAGTCGTAATTTTC
>JBGTCY010000289.1:0-7111 GCA_041748615.1 Chitinophagales bacterium | reverse complement strand
GGATTACAAGCGGACAAAATGGTGCTGATGAAGTGAAAAAAAACGGAACCGGTGGAGTGGATGCATGGGATACTGACCGCTATCTGAATATCTGGGTCTGCAACCTTGTTGACCCCAATTCATTTTTAGGTGTTGTGCTGGGCTTTGCCTATCCGCCCGATGGAGCACCAAACTGGCCCCAGGGCGCGACACCGGCAGACCCGACCTTACATGGGGTGGTGATTCATCATGAAGTATTTGGCAGAAACAATCCGGGTGCAACAGGACAATTGGATATAGCAGACAGAGGCAGAACCGCAACGCATGAAGTAGGTCATTATCTCGGATTAAGGCACATTTGGGGAGACGGGTTTCTCGCGATTTTAGGAATTCCGGACTGCTCCGCGGATGACGGCATTGATGACACTCCCAACTCGGGAAACAATTCGCAAGCATCCGGATGTGATACTTTGAAAAATACCTGCGATGACGGACCGGGCGACCTGCCGGATATGTTTGAAAACTACATGGATTATTCACGCGAAGAATGTCAGAATATTTTCACGCAAGGTCAGGCGGCAGTGATGCGCGCGATGCTTGCGACTTCAAGAAGTTTGTTGCCGGTGCTTTCGAAACCTGCCGGCTCAATTTATTGTCAGGCGGACACCGCCTCTAATCCTGATACCACAAACGTGGGCATCAACACAATTATCGAAGAGATGCACGTGCGAATTTTCCCGAACCCTTCTTCGGGTGTATTTTCAATCGAACTTCAGGATGTGGATTTAAAAGTTCAAAAAATTGAAATGACAGACCTTGCCGGCAAAGTGATGCAGACTTTTGAAAGCGTTTCTAATTCTCTCATCCGGATTGAAGCAACCGGAGTGTTGCCGGGAATTTACCTCCTGCGTATCCACCTGAAAGACACGATTCTTGTAAAAAAGGTACTCATCCACTAATCACATTCCGTGATGCTCGAACTCATCCGGGATATTATCAACCGCTTTGGCGGCAGGTATGCCGGAACGGTACAGGAGAAGCAGGCTCAGTTATACTACAAAAGTTTACTGGAAAAATTTTGCGACTCAGTTTTTATGCAGGAGTTTGATGTTCCGGTTGCCGCGAAGTTCGAATCGCTCAAAATTTTTTGCATTGTTTTTTACATCAGCATCCTGCTTTTTTTAGTCAGTCCGCTTGCCGCTTTTTTGCTCTCATTGCTGAACGCGCTTTTCTACCTCATGCATTTTGTGACGTATCACAACTGGCTTGATTTTCTTTTTTCAAAACAAAAATCCACCAACGTAATTGGAGCGATTGAGCCTTTGAAAGAAGTTAAATCCACCATCATTTTTTCCGGGCATATGGACAGTACCAAAGAATTTATCTGGTGGTACCGGCTCGGTCATCCCGGCATGGTGCTGACGGTTTTCAGCGGAGTTTTATTCGCACTCTATCCCCTATTCTGCGGTGTGTCATTGTTATTTCCCGGAGATAATTTATTGCTCAAAATTCTTTGGTGGCTCTTTTTGATTTTGAGTCCGGTCACAATCGTGCTTTTCAAAATTCATGGCAAAAATATTATTCAGGGCGCGCAGGATAATCTTTCCGGTGTTGCCATTGCAACCGCTGTCGGGAAGTATTTTTCCGAAAATAAATTGCAGCATACCCGTGTAAGGATCATCAGTTTTGGCAGTGAAGAACCGGGCTTGAGAGGCTCGGAAGCTTACGCGAAAAAATTCAGGGAAGAACTGAAACGGGAGAACGCGATTTGTATCAATTTAGACGGCATTAAAGACGCGGACAAACTCCATATTTTTTCCGGTGAAGTGAATGTTCACGCGCGCTATCCAAAGTGGCTGGTGCACAGACTTGAGGGCGCTTTTGAAAAAAATGGAATTTCATTCACTACCCGCTCTTTGCCGATTGGCGCAACGGATGGCGTGAGTTTCGTGCGGCAGGGAATTCCGGCTGTCACCATCATCGGTCAATCCACCGATAAATTAGACCCAACCTATCACACCCGGTTAGATATTCCCGAATGCATAAACCCGCAGGCATTGGAAGATACGCTGAAGGTGTTGAAGTATTTTGCGGAAGAATGGGACCGGGGAGAGCATCAAGTAAAACTAAATACAGTTTGAAAGCTATACCGAGCGTAGTCGAATTCTCGAAGAAAAGAGACGTATTCTCGGTTAATGCCGAACATTTTACCATTTCATTATTCGAAAATCTGAGTTGTTTCGGCATAAATGAAATTTATTCCGGGCTTATAAACCGGAAGCGCCAACTTTCACCATTCCCTTCACTATCCAGCTTTCAGCAACAGGAATCTGCCAGCCTGAACGAAATTCCCCCAATGTGCCAACCAGATTATTAAAGATGATGGTATCCAGGGCAAACGAACCTTCCTGAATCTTTTTACGAATCTCGGCCTGAGGCGCGACCTGAATCTGATTATCATGAAGCGATGCCACTTGCAGACGATCAAACAGCTTGACCTGCAATTCGGCTTCTAACTGCTGAATGAAATGGATTGAAGAATCAATGGAACATCCGCTCACGTTAAACGCGCTTTCATCCGCGGCAAGCACAATGAAGCGATGATACAACACTTCGCCCTGAGCTGTCACTTTGCGGGAGTGGGAACTCCAGGAGGTTACAAAATCCTCTATCATCTGATTTAGCTGTTGCGTTTCGGTTTCGCTGAATGCACGGCTGCTTTGATAAATCCATACTTTCGCGGTATCCGGCAGTTGAGAAAATAAGTTTTCCATTCGGTAGAGTTGTCGAAGTGAGTTCTGTTGCTCAAAATTATGCTTAAACAAACAGGTTTTCAGGATTCAATTCATTCCCAATTTTATTTAGCCCGAATGCACGGATCAATGATTTAAAATATTCGTGCATTCGTGGCAAATAATACTTTTGAAACAGCCTCCTAAAATACCTATGAATTCAGGATTTTATCCTAAAACAAGTTTTTTTTTGGTCTATAAAGATAATTTTCATTTTTTTTGAAAAAAAACTATCGTTTATTTTTATAAATGAACATTTTTTTCAAAAAAAGTTTGTAGATTTGCTTCTTTTTTAACAAAAATCCCTAAAACTTTAAAAAAAAATATGGCAAAAATCAAACTTGAGTATGTTTGGTTAGACGGCTATACGCCCGAACCAAATCTCCGAAGCAAAACAAAAGTCCTTGACCTGCCTTCTTTCAGCGGGGAACTTGATTTGGTTCCTGAATGGTCGTTTGACGGCAGTTCTACTAAACAGGCGGAAGGTCGCTCTTCAGACTGTCTGCTCAAACCGGTGAATGTCTATCCCGATGCGGGAAGGCAAAACGCCTGGCTGGTAATGTGTGAAGTGCTCAATGCTGACGGCACACCACATGCTACCAATATCCGCTCAAAAATTGACGACAATGATGACTTCTGGTTCGGATTCGAACAGGAATATACTTTGGTGGATGACAACCGCAGACCACTCGGATTTCCTTCAAGCGGTTTCCCGGCACCGCAAGGCATGTACTATTGCTCTGTTGGACACATGAACGTGACCGGGCGTGACATCATTGAAGAACATCTGGACCTCTGCCTCGCGGCAGGCATTTCCATCACCGGCATTAATGCTGAAGTGATGCTTGGTCAGTGGGAATACCAGTGTTTCGGCAAAGGGAAAAAAGCAGGCGATGACCTGTGGATTACCCGCTACCTCCTGCACAGGGTTTCAGAGAAATATGGCGTGTTTGTTGAATTTTTCCCAAAGCCGGTAAAAGGCGACTGGAACGGCTCAGGAATGCACTGTAACTTCTCCTACAGCGACCTCCGCGAAGTGGGTGGTGAACAACTCGTGAAAGACCTGATGAAAGAATTTGAAAAAAATCACAAAGAGCACATTGCCGTTTACGGTTCTTCAAACCATGAACGTCTCACCGGCCTGCATGAAACACAGCACATCGAGAAGTTTTCCTACGGCATCAGCGACCGGGGCGCGTCCATTCGCATTCCGATTTCAATGGTACTCAACGAATGGAAGGGCTACCTCGAAGACAGAAGACCAGCTTCCAATGCAGATCCCTATCAGGTTGCAAACCGCATTATCAAAACAGTGAATGCACTCTATGGCGTAAAAACCACACAAGTGTAATAAGAATCTCTCCTCATGCCAGAGTCGAGTAGCCATGAATGCCCGCGGGTGTTCATGGCTTTTTTTTGGTTTAAAGTTTCCATAGTCTAAGGTCAACAGACCACAGACCACAGTGCTCGCGCAAGCATTGAGGCGATTGCATGGATCGAAAGCCTGCTTTCCGTGCAGACAGATTCCATCCCTTTGAGGGATGGAATCTGTTACGCTTGCCACGTGTTTGAGGTGATTGCATCAAGCGGATGCAGTCATGCTGAGTTCATCGAAGCATTGCGATTGCCCGTGGTGAATGCTTATATGTTTGGAAATTGAATTGGCGCTTGCTCCGTTCGTCTATGCCTTGCTTTGATGAGTAGCGTTGCGCGATTGTGGTATCTTACCTTCGTCCATGGTCAACAGACCACAGACCACGGTGCTCGCGCAAGCATAGAGGCGATTGCATCGAGTGAAAGCCTGCTTGTGCGCTTCGTGTGATTGTCCACGGTCAACAGACCTCAGTCAACAATACTTGTGTCCCTCGTCCCTCGACACCCGTCCCTCGACACCCTTATTCACTCCGTCAGCAAAACCCGCTTTGTAATCAGCGCTTCATTGGTGCGGATGGTGAGCAGATAGTATTGGTTCGCGGTTCCGGACCAGTTGAGTAAATGAGTGCCGATGGTGGTGGTGACGCTTTCGAAGATGCGCTGACCTAAGAAATTGTGTACTTCAATTTCAGCCCGCTGTTCGGTGGCGAAATCAAAACGCAGCAGAATCTGACTGCCGAAGTTGGTGACATACAAACGGTTGCCGTTCACTTCCGTGATGCCCGTAGGTTCTTCGATTTCTTCTTCTTTCAATACGGTAATCACAATTTCCTCCACCCATTGACAATGGTCATTGAAAGCAGTCAGTTGCACGGTGTAAGTTCCTTCTTCAATATAGAAATGTGTGATGTCCGTTTCACCGATGGAGATGTTGCCGTCACCGAAATTCCAATCGAAGGAACCGGCTCCGGTCACAAGGGCGGTAAAATCAATTTCTTCACCAACATACACCTCCGTGGCGGAAGCTTCAATGGTTGCGAGCACAGGCTGTTTGCCTGGCAAATAAATGATTTCCGTAACGCTGTAGCCGTCAGTATCCGTCAGATGAAGGGTATAAATCCCTTCCGCCAAAGCATCCGCGAGCAGAGAGCCGGGGAAAGGCGCTCCCTGCAACACCACATTGTTTTCGGAATCGGTGAGTTGGTAAGTCCATTCGGTGATGGCATCCTGGCTGAGGCTGATGCTGCCGTCATTGCCCGCGCAGCTTGCCGAGGCGGTTGTAATTTCCACAGGCGGGGTGAAGTGCAGTACAAAGCGGTCTTGCGCGTCCTGCTTGTTGCCGGTAAACGTGTAAGTATCGTTGATGCGCAGATTCGTCCAGATGCCGGTTTTCAGGTCTTCGAGATACACGACCACCGTTGCGGGAAAATCACCGAGGTTTTCAAAACTGAACGTATGACTGCCGTTGTGTTTCACTTCCAAGCCGAGCGGGATACTGCGCATGGAGGTTTGTTCGGGAATAGCGAGGATGCAATGTTGGTCAAGTTGTAAATCGCGGGTGAAGAGGTTGGGCACAGCGGGGTCATTGCGCAGCTTCGCGGCATCCAGGCGGTCGTCATGCTGGTCGGTGAAGCGGCTGTCAAAGGCGATGAGCGTTTGGTCAGCATGGTTGTTGGCGGTGACGGTGATGTTGAGCGCGTAGGCATAAGGCGCCATCTCGCGGAGGAACGTGTTATTCGCGTTGGTATCTATCCGGGCGGTATTGGAGAAAGCTATGCTGAAACTATTCAGCGTTCGGTGATTGCCGCGCACCATAAACGCCTCATTGGTGCTGATGACGTTAGCGCCCGTGATGTCATTATACGCGCCAAAGGTGCCGGTTTCGGGATTATAACGATAAGCAGTGCCGTAGAGGTTTGTACCCGTAATACTGTTCCAGGTGATGGGCGCGAAAAAAGGATTCACCACCAAATGAAAACCTTTGGAAGTTGAATCCAAATTGGATGGAGTGATGGACAGCCCGCTGAGTGTGACATCAGCGTTGGAGTAATCACCCGTTTCATTAATCAGGTTGCCGCTAATGCGCGCGGCAAACCCTACGCCCCTGTCCGCATCGGCATCGGTGGTGCGCACCGCCCAGCCGTCTAAGTAGCAGTCAACGGCATTGCTTTCATGATAGGTAAAAAGATTTCCGTATGCGCTGTTGGATGCCAACTGCAACGGGTCGCAATCCGGGGTGGGTTTTACAAAAGTGCCGTCACCCGCAGTCGCGCCATTGGGGAAATTGTTGTTCCATCTTGAGGCTTTACCGCCCATCGCGGAACCAATGTAATGAAAAGTATTTCCGTTGGGATAAGAAGGGATGTAGCGTTCGAGGGTGAGGTTGCCGTTTATCGTTGAATTTGTCGCGATTGAAAAATCATCTACAAAAGCGGTTTTCGTTGCGGTGGATTTTAAAGTCACTTTTCCATCTGCATTCAGAATGGCATTGTTGGACATGATTAGCCGGTCGTAAATATTTTGATTCCCTGAAAGAATATCCACTGTTCCTAAAATGTGCAGGCTGTTGAAATTGTTGGATGAACTGATGCTCCGTGTGCCGCCCGCATTTCCGAACAATACAGAACCGGTTCCGGCATCAAAATCATTGCTATTTTCATTATCCCAGTTTCCTCTGACATCCAACTGATGTGTACCACATTTAAGCACGGGTTGCTGTAATGAAACCCAAATGAGATTTCCAAACACCTGCGTATTGCCTGCCAGATTTTTATCTCCGTTGCCGTTGATAACAAGATGATAGTAGTCGTTATTGGTAATCGTTTGGTTTCCCTGTCGGGTATATTCCACCGTTGCTCCCGTGTTGCTGAGAAAATAGGTTGCCGAGCCGCTCTGTAAATTGCCGCTTGCCGAGCGCAACCCGTTGAGATGGCTGGTTCTCACGATGCCGCCATCGTTAATACCGA
>JBGTCY010000288.1:0-5770 GCA_041748615.1 Chitinophagales bacterium | reverse complement strand
CCTGCAATCCCTGAGGACCAGCGGGACCGGCAACACCCTGAATGCCAGCCGGACCTTGCGGACCGGTGAGATTGGAAGTAGTGAAAGTAGAGCCATCCGAATAATTGAAAGTCAGTGTTCCGTTTCCATTGTCAATCGTGCTTGTAATTCCATTGCCTGCCGGACCTTGCGGTCCCGGATTTCCATTGGTGAGAGAACTTAAATCAACAGAATTTCCATTATCAATGGAAAGGAAATAGGTCAATGTATCAAAAGATAAATTTTGGTCATCGGTTGCCGGGTCGCCCTGTGGACCCTGTGCCCCGGCAGGACCTTGCGGACCTGTGAGATTAGCGGTCGTAAAAGAACTTCCATCCGAATATTGCAGGGTGAAAGTGCCGTTGCCATTATCAATGGTATTTACAATACCAATCCCGTCAACACCTGGAGTTCCGTCAGGTCCCGGAACACCCTGAATGCCTTGATTACCTTGCACCCCAGCAGGACCTTGCGGACCGGTGAGATTGGCGGTCGTGAAAGAACTTCCGTCAGAATATTGCAATGTGAAAGTGCCGTTACCATTATCAATGGTATTTAAAATACCAACCCCGTCAACACCGGGAGTTCCGACATTTCCCGGAACACCTTGAATGCCTTGTGCCCCGGCAGGACCTTGCGGGCCGGTGAGATTGGCGGTGGTGAAAGAACTTCCGTCAGAATATTGCAGTGTGAATGTGCCATTGCTATTATCAATCGTATTTATAATACCAACCCCGTCAACACCGGGAGTTCCGTCATTTCCCGGAACACCTTGAATGCCTTGATTGCCTTGTGCCCCGGCAGGACCTTGCGGACCAGTGAGATTGGCGGTGGTGAAAGAACTTCCGTCAGAATATTGCAGTGTGAAAGTGCCATTGCCATTGTCAATCGTATTTACAATGCCGTTGCCGGTGTTGGTTGGTAGTGTAACGGAAATCGCGCTATTCGTGAGTGTCAATTCATTCCCATTCAAAATAAGGTCTTGCAATTCATTTTGCGGGTCGGAATCTGCGTCATCAATCAAGCCGGATAAATCAATCGTGCCTCCATTTTGCAATGTCAGTATTTGTGTTTGCGGATTGTAGGTCAATTGTTGATTGTCGGTATTGTCAAGGTAGGGAGTCAGGTCAATCGAGTTTCCGCTGGTAATCGTCAAAACATTGTTGATGATGGCGATGCTCTGGTCGTTGGTTTCATCATCGGCTGCCACCCATTGGCTGCCATCCCATTTTAAAACCTGGTTTACAGCCGGGGTTACATTCACATCTGAAAGGTCATTCAAGACATTGTCTGATAAATCATCGGCATCCACGGGGATTCCGGTTGAAAAATCAATGCCTGATTCGGTGATAGTTAAAATTTGAGTGTTAGGGTCAAAACTTACCTGGTTGATAGTGCCGCCTGCCTGTGTTCCGCTACTGCCCGCGTAAAGCGCATAGGGGACAGACATTAATTCAGAAATCCCCATCAATGAAAAATTTTGCCCGCCTGTCGGGTCTAATTCCACCATCAGCCATTTATTGCCGGTTGACCAGTTGATGTTGCTGAAATTGCCAACCGGAGTGATGCCGTCTCCAATGGTGATACTGAATAACCCGTAACGGTTGGTTCCGGATTTATGCAATTCTGAAAAAACGACAAGTCCGCCCTGGGCGCTGTCCAAGATGGAAATCTGGATGGAAATATTTTGATTCACCAACAGTCCGCCCGCTTCGTCACGAGCAACGGCTTGATATTTTATTCCTTGCGGAACCTGGCTGAATACATGAGTGAAAGCAAAAAATGAAAGGAAAAGCAGCGCGTAATAGATTTTCATAGGGTGGAATTGTAGTCGGTTGAATCGTATTAAAATCAGTGGCTGAAATTAATGAAAATTAGCATGAAATCAAACATATTTTTTGGAAGAAAAAATTAATCAGTAAAGTTGTTAAAATTACATCCTCAAATTGTGTTATCTGCTATTAGATTTTAGACTTTAGACCCTTTTGGGAGGTTATTCTGGAAATAGCAACTTACTCCGGTCGCAATATTTTGTATGCGCATTTTCAAAGTAATTCGCTTTATAGATAATCGTGAGGAAAGAAGGTCATCCATCCATTGTCAATATACAGTTTTAATCAGTTGATTCATTTTTTTTAAAGATGGTTGGAAATTTATTTTTTATCTTCTTAACCCATTTGCCAATAAAATTATCATTGATATCTTTCGGATTATAATTTTCCTCACCTATCAACAAAGCAATGGGTTTAAGTTCTTCATACTCTTCACAAACCGTTTTAAACATTGCCGCGAAAGGTAGAAAAATAATCATGCCGGCTATACCCCAAACCGAAGCACCGATGATGATGCTTAAGATTGAGGTAAAAGCGTTAATCTTTAAATTTCCTCCCACGATTTTTGGAGTCAGAAAATTACTTTCGATAAGCTGAACGAGCCAGAAGTAAATCGCGATGGTGATGGGCATCCAAATAGACTCAGTGGATATAAAAGAATATAATATAGGAATACCGGCTCCCAAAAAGGTTCCGGCATAAGGAATAATGGCTAAGACAGAAGCCAAAAACCCAAAAAGGAAAGGGTAGTCAATGCCAATAATCAACAGCCCGACACTATTTACCAATCCCAATATCAGGATAATTACCATCATTCCAAAAAGGTATTGCTGCCCAACCTGCTGAACAGATTTAAACATCCTGAAGGCTCTCTCTCTATGCTCCGGAGGGTAAAAACGAACCAAAGCCCGAACCAACCCATTTCTGTAAATAAGTACCAGGAAGGTGAAGATGATTGAAGTTATCAGACCGAAAATGATATTAGCGGTGCTACTGAAGGTTTGACTTAACAATGAACCAGCCGACTTGTTTATCCAGTTTTTAATCTTTTCTAATAACTCTCCTTTTTCCAATGGAGGAAATAGCTGAATGTTTTTATTGATGAATATGGTGGCATCCGCAAAAACACCGAGAATTTTACCCTTAAAATCAGTTAAGTCTTCGGAGTGTTGGATGATTTGATTTGAAAAAAGAAAGAGGGTTCCACCAATTATCAGGAATAAGCCGAGTATGGATAGCATAGCCGACACTATTTCATTGGCACCCCGGGATTCAATTTTCCGGGCTACAGGAAAGAGTATAAACGCTATTAAAAAGGCAAATGCGATAGGAATAAGCACTGCTTTTGCCAAAATTAAAATAGCAAATAAGCCGATAAGTGTCGCAATGACATAAAATAGTTTTTGAAAAGACAAATGCATATAAAATAAGTTTAATTCTTAAGCTGCATAGGAGGCTTTTTAGAAGTTAGTTTTTTTCCGGCTGCTTGAAATAAATAATTTCACGCGAAGGCACAAAGTTTGCAAAGAAATACGTCTTGATATTCAACCCATTGCGTTCTTCGCGCCTTTGCGTGATCCATTACTTTTGAATTTTTAGAACCGCCCTAAAGCTTGTAAGATACAATACTCCGATAGTTTTATCAATTGCAAAAGGTATTCGCGCAAACTTGGGCTCCATGTCATTAAGTTAAACTCCGTTAGGAGCTTCGTGTTGATAGATACCTGATTTAATCCCCGGCTCTGTAGGAGCTGCATAAACATCATTGAACATGGCAAACACTTATTCTAAAATCTATCTTCAATTTGTCTTTGAGGTTAGCTATCTTTTTGAATGGAACGAATAAACACGAGGCTCTTACAGAGTCTTACAATGTTCGTTGATTTTTCTATAAACACGGAGCCACTCCATGGCTTTCCTTAACTTAAGGGCAGTTCTAAAAATTGCTCTTTTTGATTGCCTCATTCCTTGCGGGGAGCCTGCGAAGGAATCATGCTAGAAACTTTTCCTCACAACAAATAAACCTTTGAAGAAAACGGGATGAGGAAATTATGGTCTGCCAAAATTTGTCGACACCCCTTTGCAGTAAACTTCCGCAAAGTCGCCCTCTTGCCATAACTTTAAGTGAATTATTTACGATGAAAAAATTCATCATCATCTCCATCCCCTTGATGCTGCTTCATGCCGGATTATGCCACGCGCAGTCGCTCTTTAAAATGCTTCATTACACGGAAACATCGGGTTATGACCATCACACCCGCCAAAATTCGCTTTCCATGTTTCAATCGCTTGGCGCTGACCACAACTTTGAGGTGGATAATGACACCGATGGCGCTGCTTTCAATTCGCTCTCCATGCTAGAGCAATATGCGGTGATAGTGTTTTCCAATACATCGGGCGACAATCTGCTGGATGCCACGCAACGCATGAATTTAGAAACCTATATCAATAACGGAGGCTCATTGCTGGGCATTCATGCGGCAAGCGACACTTACCGCCACTCAACCGCCAACGGAAGCAACACGGGCACATGGGATTGGTATGCTGAAACGCTGGGCGCAAGCGTTCAGGAGAACCCCAACCACGTGTCAGGAACCCCCGCTTATGACATGACCTTTATCGGCAGTCACTACACCACCGCAAATCTTCCCAATCCGTGGAACAAAAACGAGGAGTATTATTATTGGGAAAACGGATATTATCATCCTGACAATATCGCAGTGCTGGAAGTGGAAGCAACTCTCGGACCCAACGGGTTAGTCAACAGCTATGACAGCGCGCGTCCCATCTCGTGGTACAGGCTGCTGCCGGGCGGAGGACGGGTTTTCTATACCGCGCTGGGGCATTCCGCAAACGACTTTGTGAACGACCAGCATTTCATCACCCATGTCAGGGATGCCCTGCTTTGGACCGCAGACTTTACCGCTACGAGCAGCTTGCACCCCACGGAGCATCCGGAAATGATGATTCACCATCCTGCCGGTTCATCCATCCATTTCACCATTCATTCATCCGGCAAAGGTTCCTGTCAGGTAGTGCTCTATGATGTGCAGGGAAAAATCGTCTATCAGGAAACTGCCTGTTCCCAACAGACCGAAACGAAGCAAATCATGCTCGACCATTTGAATGATGGCATGTATTTGCTTCAACTGCAATATGCCGGAGGCGCATTCACGCGGAAAATCTTCTGCAATAAAACCAATTAATTAATACAGTCCATTGTCCATAGTCCATTGTCCATTGTTTTCTCGCGCAAGCATTGATGCGGATGCGCAGGCTGTCATGCTGAGTTTATCGAAGCATGGCGATTGCCTGCCAGGAAAAATGAAGTGGCGCTTGCTCCGTTCGTCTATGCCTTGCTTTGATTAGTAGCGTTGCGCGATTGTGGTGTTTTACCTTCGGGAGAGGAAAGTAAGAATAGGGATAGATGAGGGAATAAAGTGCGCAGGCAGTTATGCAACATGCTTTACAATCTGCCCTTCAATCTCGCGGAGATAGTTGGGGCAAAAATCATAGCCATTGGGCCAGGCAATGCCACCGCCTCCTTCAATGAAAGCCTGCCGAAATTTTTTTTCATCAAGCAGTTCATTGGTGAAGCCTTTACCGAGAAAGGGTTTAAAGTTCACTACCTTTTCCACGCCATCATCGAATTTCATCCAGATGTTGAAACCTTCCAAAACTTTGATTTCTATTACTCTGTTCATCTTCCAAATTTAAGATAATGGCTCAATTTGGTCTAATGCTTCGGGTTTTCTCGCTTTTTCCCAGTTGCTTACCAGTTCATTCCGATGTAATGAAGCCCATTCAATCACCATCGCATGTGCGCGTTGCGGAAGATAACCATTTATCACTTCCAATGTTCTAATGTCATACTCAGCCATAAATCCCTGATAGTATGCGTGAAAGTGAGGCGGGTTATG
>JBGTCY010000287.1:0-4673 GCA_041748615.1 Chitinophagales bacterium | reverse complement strand
TTTATGACGCCTTTACAGCATGAACTTTGAACTTCGCTTCAGGTGGTCAATTTGCACCGGACAGGGGTGGTCAATTTCGTCCGGTCAAAGGTGGTCAGTTTGCTCCGGAATCAGGTGGTCAATTTGACCGGATTTTGCAATCACAGCCCATCACCAGAGAAATTTTTGCATTGGTGATTGGTACATCCGAGGTATATGATTATCTTGTGATTTAGAAACAAGAAGAGCCGTGTGAAGGGAGACTTTCATCCCGATAATTATCGGGAGTTCTGTGGGAACGCAGGGGTGAAATTCCCCCGCGTGACCCGATTATATGCGATTTTGAGAAACCCGACAAGCCGACATTTATACAAAAAAATATCTTTTATGTTTCACTTTAGGGAAACTTTTTTAACTTTGCACTGTGGGCAAAAATCAGAAACATAGAAAGATAACGTTTTATAAGAACTACTTTCAAGACTTCTTTGCCAAACAAAACAAGAAAGTAAAAGCAAAAATTGTTTGGACTTTTGACTTGGTTGAAGACTTACAAAGAGTTCCTGAAACATATCTAAAACACATTGAAAATACAGACGGACTTTATGAAATCCGAGTTCAATTAGGAAGCGACATTTTTAGAATTTTCTGTTTTTTTGACCAAGGACAACTAGTTGTTTTAGCGAACGGATTTCAAAAGAAAACGCAAAAGACACCAAAGAAAGAAATAGAAATGGCACTTAAAATAAAAGCAGAATATGAAAGCGAAAAATAAAAACTTGATGACTCTAGAAGAGTTCAAAGAAAAAAACTACGGCAAACGTGGGACAAAAGAGCGTGACGAACTTGAAGCAGGTTATGAAGCATTTAAAATCGGTGCTTTGATTCACGACACTCGTGTTGAAATGGGAATGACACAGGAACAACTTGCAGAAAAAGTTGGGACAACTAAATCCTACATTTCAAAAATTGAGAACAATATAAAAGAAGCTCGCATTTCGACACTTCAAAAAATCATTGAACTTGGTTTTGGCGGACGACTTGAACTGAACGTAAAATTATAACGGACGAGTTGACCGAAAAAAGAAAAACCGCATAACAGGCGTTTGGCAAAAGTGGCGGTTCAGTGCTCCGCAGATACATTTGTGGTTAATCAAAGTTTGGTTCTCTGCATCAACATTTGTGGTGAAAATCGCCACCTTCGCCAAGCCCGAAACCGTGTGTGACTTGAATCATCTCAATTAAGAAACGGAGATGAATGCTGTAAAACAGATGGAAGTCATCAGAAAGAATTAAACCATTGTGCGGAAGTCGAGCGAACTGAACGACCGGCAAAGTTTAAATCAGGACGATGAAATGGACTTCCGGAGACGCCTTTCAGGAGGAGTTTCCAAACCGCCTTATGCTGCAAAACCGGAAACGGAATTGTGGTGAGCGATAAGGAAAACCCCCGATACATCGGGGTAGGTGCGCCTTGCAGAGCCGAACAGTTTATCCCGTCACAAGTCGGGACAAGTGAACCAAAGAAGAAGCCTCGTAAGCGAATTCAACGATGTCGAAAACGGGTAGTTACGTTTGTATCCGTGAAGGGAGTGCAACAGGAACCTGATTATGGGTTGCGTGGCATCCGGGGTAAAATTGGCGGGAAGGTATGGCAGGCTGTTTTACGGAACAAGTGAAATCGCTATCGTTCTGTCAAATCAAAGGAGGAAGCAGACATCCCGTGGATGGGGATGAGATAGCGGTGGCAGACTTAATCGTAGTAGTGAAGAAGTCTCTGTAATGGAGATGGAGCGAAGGGTTAAGCTTGTTGAGTTTCAAGGCAATGAACAACCGTAAATGGATGATTGATTACCACGAAACAAAATCACAACCGGTCACCAGAGTAATTTCTGCCTTGGCGATTGGTACATCCGAGATAGATGATTATCTTGTGATTTAGAAACAAGAAGAGCCGTGTGAAGGGAGACTTTCATCCCGATAATTATCGGGAGTTCTGTGGGAACGCAGGGGTGAAATTCCCCCGCGTGACCCGATTAGCGGTAATGTTTTTAAAGCACTTCGTATTAAACAGGCAACTCAAATAACTGACTAAAAACTGATTTGACTTGCGGAGAATAATTTTGATATTCACCGCATATTTGCGGATAATAATGTTTATATTTGCCGCAACAACTATTTCAAAAAGTGGCCAAATACATATACGAATACAAAAACTGGACAAACTTCACTTGGCGGGAAACCGACATTAACGCTATCTTCGGAGAAGTCCGAAACCTGCAAGGCAAGATAATTGGACAGATGAACACGCTCGGTTTTGCCACTAAAGAAGAAGCGACACTTACAACTTTAACGCTTGACGTTATTAAATCATCTGAAATAGAAGGAGAAAAACTTGACTATGACCAAGTTCGTTCATCAATTGCAAGAAGACTTGGTATTAACATAGCCGGACTTGTTCCAGCAAACAGAAACGTAGAAGGAGTTGTTGAAATGATGCTTGACGCAACTCAAAACTATCAAAAGCCACTGACAAATAAACGACTGTTTGGCTGGCATTCGGCACTTTTTCCTACAGGGCACAGCGGAATGCACAAAATAGAAGTTGGACGCTATCGAACAGGTGAGATGCAGATAGTATCAGGAGCAATGGGAAAAGAAAAAGTCCATTACGAAGCGGTTCCTGCAAACAGAGTAAAAGAAGAAATGGACAAGTTTTTAAAATGGTTTAATGACAACTCCCCTATTACTCACAGCACAAAAGTTTCAAAAGGTGTTCGTGATTACCCTGCAATTGACCCTGTTCTAAAATCTGCAATTGCTCATTTCTGGTTTATTATCTTACACCCATTTGACGATGGAAACGGAAGAATTGCAAGAGCAATTTCAGATTTAATGCTTGCACGTGCTGATAAAACGAAAGAACGTTATTACAGTATGTCAAGTCAAATTTTGGTTGAACGAAAACAATATTATGAGATTTTACAAAAGGTTCAACACAGCAATGGCGACATTACAGATTGGTTAGACTGGTTTTTGCATTGCCTTAAAAATTCACTTATAGCAACGGAAGCGACTTTGCAGAAAATATTAAGAAAAAACGATTTTTGGAAAATTCACGAAAACACTGAGTTTAACGAACGACAAAGATTAGTGTTGAACAAACTTTTTGACGGATTTGACGGAAAACTAAAATCATCAAAATGGGCAAAGATTGCAAAATGTTCACCTGACACTGCATTGCGTGACATCAAGGATTTAATTGACAAGGGAATATTACGACAGGAGCAAGAAGGTGGACGAAGCACAAACTATGAACTTGCAGACTTCTGAAAGTAACACTACCGCCAATCGAGTAGCCCGCACCGCCACCTGTCGGTGACGGGGAGAGGCTCTCACACCAAAAATTGTGGAGCTACTTTTCGGTAGTAGTCGAGCATTGGTTCATAGCCGCGTTGTTGCAGCCTTTTCACGGTGATGGTGGTGGTCCCTACGCATAGCCCAAGTCTGCCCCCTTGCCTTTCGTGCTGGATAACTTGTTTTCACTCCCGTCACTACGGGATAAGTTTTTAACTTACCCGCTTAAAATTCAACATGCGCACAAACAGGCATACATACCGGGCAATCGCTTCAATGCTTGCGCGAGTATCGGAAAGGGACGGGAGGCGATTGACGATTGACGATTAACGATTTACTATGGACTATCGTCTATGGACTTTAAACATTATACTTTAAACATTAAACTCCCTGCCCCCCCCCTCCGTCCCCGGAGGTAAGACACCACAATCGCGGGACGCTATCAATCAAAGCAAGGCACAGACGTACAGAGCAAGCGCCATTTCATTTTTCCTAAGACGGCAACTGCGCCTTCCTTCGATGAACTCAGCATGACGGCATTCGCTCCATGCAATCGACTCGATGCTTGCGCGAGGGCAGGGCATGATATGCCGGATAATTAATGATTAAACTAAACAATCATTCAATCAATTATTGCTAATCGGTAAAAATCCGAAGTCGCGCCCGGTGAAGATTTTGATGAGATGGAGGCGCTTGCCAAATTCCTGCCATTGGGCGTAGAGGATTTCAGTTTCCAATTGCAGCTTGCAGAAGTTTTCGGTGGTGGAGTCGAAAAAAAACAGTTGCGCTTCCTGGTCGCGGTTTTTATAATTCACTTTGTCAAGAAACTGCGCTTCATCGGCATCAAAAGATGAATAATCAATGCACAGGTTGTCGTCATAGCCATAGGTGATTTTTAACTGGCTGAGTTGTTCAAACAAAATTTCTTCTTCGGTTTCAAGGTCGGTAATCAAATCTTCGCGCCTCTGGTTGGTTTCCTGCACATCGCCCGTGAGTGTGGCAAGGCGGTGATGGAACTCATGAATGGCGGTGTTGGCTGATTTCAATTCAAGCTGCAGCGCTTCAAAAGGTTCGCGGGTATCCAACTTCAGTTGCAGCAGTTCAGCGATGCGGTCGGCAAGTCGGCTGAGGGAGGCGAATTTCAGTTTCACCTGCTTCAGCTCTGTGTGCATTTTTTCCATCTCGCGCTGAAGGGCGTGGTAGTCTTTATTGAGGGTGGCATACAGCTCGCTTATCGCGATTTGAATATCATGCAACTGGCGGTAGAGATTCAGCAGTTTTTCATCCCGCGGGGTCCATTGTTTTTGGGGATGGCAATCAACAATGATGGTGCGAAATGA
>JBGTCY010000286.1:0-20651 GCA_041748615.1 Chitinophagales bacterium | reverse complement strand
TTTATGACGCCTTTACAGCATGAACTTTGAACTTCGCTTCAGGTGGTCAATTTGCACCGGACAGGGGTGGTCAATTTCGTCCGGTCAAAGGTGGTCAGTTTGCTCCGGAATCAGGTGGTCAATTTGACCGGATTTTGCAGTTAGACCAACAAACTTGTCTTGTGTGTAACAGACCAGCGAAGAAAGGAACACCCGAATACAATTCAATTCAAGAGTTGCTACCCGAATTGACTAAAGTGATTGATTCAAAACCCGACATTGAATCTGATTTAAGAAGATTGTGGAACACCAGTTTTTCAATGACTGATAAATTCGGAAATGCAGAAACGGAAATTGCAGAATCAATCAAAGACCGAGACAAACTACTTCTTAATAAAACCAAACTTGAAGAAGAAATAAAAAGGTTAGATGCCGACATCAATAATGAAATATTGAATAGCGGGATTGACAGAGCAACAGACATTGTTTCAATGGCAGAAGTTACTAACCAAGATATTCAGAATTATTCAAGAGCTAAAGGAAGATTAGAATTAGAACAGGAAACAATTGAAAAGGATTTAAAAGGAGTTGATGCAAGATTGAAGCAACTTTCAGTTGGAAACATTGACCCGATATTCTTACAGAAAAAAGAATTGCTTGACGAACTTGTTGAATTGACTGCAAGGGTGAAAGAGAAGCAATACAAAGGCTTGGTTCAACAATTAGAAAAAACTGCAAACTTGCACTTTGAAAATATTAATAGACTTTCTGGAGCTTTTCATGGCAAAATAAAGTTTATGGAAACTACAGGTGGAGGCTACCTACCAGAAAATTTTAATGAGAATGGACAACGAGTTACAAACCCAAATACTTCGCAAACGTCATCACTTAAATTGTCTATTATTTTAGCAATCATGACAGCAAATAAAGACAGAGGTTACAACAACCGATACCCTCTTATAGCTGATGCACCAATTTCAGATTTTGACCCGTTGAAGAAAAAATCTTTTCTGATTGAAGCAGCTAATACTTTCCATCAAAGCATTGTTATCATTTACGATTTCCTTGAAGGCGATACAGAAAGAACAAATAGGTTCAAACCCGACATTGAAAAAATAAAAGAGTTGAAAAATGAAATTGAAAAAACCGGAAAGAAATTTACCGTTCATTATCTTGATATTCCGGATGGAATTTCAACAACTAACAGAAGCGAGTTATCAGTAAAAATTAAACCAGTCAATTTGATATGAAAGTGTTATTAGAAAAATTTGAATCAAAGACACCTCACTACCCCGACATTTACAAAGGACTTATTGAATCTCTTTCAAGAAAAAAAGAAGTAAGCACTTCTGACAAATCGGATGCGGAGCAATTTGAAAAGGGAAAAGCATTTGGCACCTACTACGAATGCTACATGTATGCTGTGATGGTTGGCATTAAAGCAAAAAATCGTTTAGCATTCAATAGAGCCGAGGGCACAAAGTTTCTCTCTATTGGTGAGTGGAGACCAAAGCAAATTACTCAATATCTGTTCATGAGTTTGCTTGCATTAGCAGATTTCCAATTTGAGTTAATTGAAGATTTAACGGAAGAACAAGCAAACGAAAAGGCAAACGAACTGCTTCACCTGATGGAAGGATATGCGAAAGGTGGTTTTGAAATTTTGGCAAAGAAAGCCAAAGACGACCCAAGTTATTTTGAGAACACTTTGAATGTTGTTGGCTTTCTCAAACAATCTGAAAACGCTTTGTGATTTTGTAATGGAAAAGGTAACCGAGCAAAAATTCATGACCAGTAAAGAAGCGAAAGCAGCACTCAAAGTTCAGGACTGTGATTTGGCTCATATTAGGAACGCAGGGAAGTTACAATTCACGAAAAAGGGGAATGCTTTTATGTATTCCAAGGCATCTGTTGACGAGTTTAAAAAGAAGAAAAATAAATAAATGGGGGAAACCATCCCAAAAAGAAATTCAAATTATTTTTTCTCCCACCCTTCGGTTTATAATTATTTATTTTTCCAACGCACAGTGCGTAACTGGACAGACAGTGCTTAAATTCCTTCGGACAAAATGTATGCAAACTTGACACGACACATCTTCGGACAGACAGAAGAGCTACCGATAACAGCGATTGCTATACGTGATTGATAATGAACCCCGTAATTCCTCAGTTCAACTGATGGATTACGGGGTTGATTTTTTCGGATGAATCCACTATCTATACAAGCCATCAGTGATGCCGGAAAGCAGTCTTGACTTTTATTGCATGAGAAGTTGGCTATTGATTTACTCTCCTGACAATCTGATAATTGTTTTTTTTTATTTCTTCTGAAAACCGGAAATCTGTTTTCCTGATTTTCCGCATCACATCTACAAAGCACACAAGCAGGCTTTCTCTCCTGCGAGTTAACATTTGCTGCGTCCTAAATCAAAAGTGGAATTTAACAAGATTAATTTCTAATTTACCGCTTGGTTCGGCTTAAAACCGGCTCTGGCAAACAAATTCATTACGACATTCTCTTTCAACTTTCCTGAATAAAACATGAAGTTTCATTCGCTGATATTTTCAATCATTTTTACTTTCCTGTTGCTGCCGGATGCCGTGATAACGGCACAAACCCTGACAGACGGACCGATTCAATTACAAGTGAGGGTGAGGGAAATCAACACGACTTTTAGCGGACCCTCCGATGGGGCGATTGCGGGTGTAGGTTTTTTGCCGGACGAATACACTTATAAAGTTTGGATTCGGGACAATGCCGACCTTGATGGCGCGGGATGGCTCGGTGGGAATTGCATGACTACCGATTTTAATCCGCCCGGTCTGTCCAATGACTTCAATCTCATCTTATTCAATCACACTTACACTACACCAAATGTTCCCCAGTTTTTTGATGTGCGGCTTGATGCATGGGAAGATGACTTGCCTTCTGATGGCGCTTTAGGCATTTGCACCAATAATCGTTCGAGATGCGATTTCGATTGTTGTAATATTTGTTGCGGATTCGGTCTTTTCGGAGCCTGTGTGGGTGTTCGTGAGGAAGATGACAGAAGGTGCGATGCAAATCCGTTTCGGACGCAAATGAATTACAGGCTGGGACCGCCTTGTCAATGGTATAATCACGGATATGTGACCGGTGGAAGTGGCGCTGATTGTGCCGGTTATCGTCCACGGATTGAGTCGTACTGGCGCTACACAAGAGGTGATAATTGCAACAACCCGCTTGTGCTGGGCGCATTAAATCCGGGAGGAACATTATCGCATTTTAACAGCAATGAATGTTACAACAACAACTACGGCAACCCGGGCAGAGATGTTTTTTACCGCTTCACAATTAATCAGGCAATGGGCGTCAGGATTTCACTCTGCGGAGGAGCGACCTGGAATACTTCGTTGTTTCTCTTAAATGCCAATTGCACAAACCTGCTTTACAGCAACAACAACAGTCCGACCTGCGCGCCTCAATCATTGATTCTTGAAAACATCTGCACCCCCGGAGATTATATTGTGGTGGTGGATGGTTGGACAAACGCTGAACAGGGTGTTTTTACATTGACAATTTCTGAAGACCCTTCCATCGGGATGAATGTCAACGTAACTTCCACGAATATCACCTGCAATGGATTGACCAATGGCACGGCAACTGCCGGTGTTTCAGGCGGCACAGCGCCTTACACTTATTTATGGACTCCCGGCAATATGACTACGGCAAGCGTTTCCGGGTTGAATATTGGGACCTACAATGTCAGAGTGAGAGACGCGCAAAGTTGTGAGGTGAACCGCACTATTACCATCACACAACCCGCAACGCTGCAATTGACGCCCACCGTTGTGCATCCGGTTTGTAATGGCGGCAGCACCGGGCGTATCAATGTGGCTTTGGCGCAAGGCGGCACGACACCGTATGAATATTCCATCGGTGGTTCTTATCAGTCAGGAACATTGTTCACGAATCTTATTGCAGGCGCTTATGACGTGACCATCCGGGATGTCAATCAATGTACGGCTGTCACTTCAGTCACGCTTACCGACCCTCCGCGAATCAACGGAAACCTGACCTCTACGCCCGTATCCTGCGCGGGATTTAATGACGGCACTGTCACCGCCAATCCATCCAACGGAACCGCTCCGTATCAATGTGCTTTGAATTTTCCTCCGGTGTTTGCACCTTGTGTCACTTACACCGGATTATCTTCAGGCTCTCATGTGGTGACAATCCGGGATGCCAATGGCTGCGAAGTAATTGAGCCGGTGAACATCAGCGTAGTGCCCGCGCTTACCATCAATTTATTTTCAAAAACAGATGTCAGTTGTTATGGCGGAAATGATGGTTCTTTTGAATTGGTGACTTCTGGCGGAACTCCTCCTTATGAATTTTCAATTAACGGGGGGGTGAATTATCAGCCAAATCCGGTAATTAATAATTTGACCGCGAATGTTTACACGGTATTAGTTCGCGATATGAACGGATGTTCCAACTCTTTGAATGTGACCATCAATCAGCCTCCCGTGTTAATCCCTTCTGTTCTGTTTCAGATTCAAATCAGTTGCAATGGTTTATCGGATGGTTTCATAGTCATCACCGCCTCCGGAGGCACGGGACCTTATGAGTATTCTTTTGACAATGTAAATTTTTACCAAAGCGGAGCATTTGACAATATGCCCGGAGGAAATTTTCAATTCATTGTGCGGGATAATAACGGATGCGAAGCCACGCTCAATGCCTCTACGATTGAACCTCCACCGCTCAGTGTCAGTGTTACCAACCTGACGAATGCGAGTTGTAATGGCGTGAATGATGGCGCTGTCACCCTGCAAGGTGCAGGCGGCACACCGCCTTTTAAATATTCTTTGAATAACGGTCCCTTTCAAACCAATCCGATTTTCAGCAATCTTGCACCGGGTAATTATCTTGTTGGCGTGGAGGATAAAAACAGTTGTCTCGCTTTTGATTCCATGGTCATAGGCGCGAATGTTTTCGTTGCTGCCAATGTCACTTTCACAGATGTTTTATGTAAAGGAGATAACAGCGGGTCAATCATCATCACCGGTTCTGGCGGAACTGCTCCCTATGATTATTCAATCAATAACATTACGTTTCAATCCTCAGAAAACTTTAACAATCTTGCTGCCGGAACTTACTCCGCGATAGCGCGTGATGTAAATGGATGCAGAGTGGTGGAAGTGGTAGAAATATCAGAACCTGTTGCACTGTCGGCATCCATCCTGAACATCACACATGCCGGTTGCCCGGGAATTCCGGATGGCGGAATTGAAATTTCCGTGCAGGGCGGAACAGGCAATTACACATTCAACTGGCAACATGGCGCAAACACACAGAACTTACAGAATGTGCCTGGCGGAACTTACACAGTGACGATTACGGATGACAATCAATGTTCAACAACATTATCAGCGACTGTCAACCAACCGAATGCTGCCTTTACGGATATCACCCGTATAGATAATGTCAAATGCTTTGGTTCCTCTGACGGATATGTGGATTTGGATATCGTGGGAGGTGTGCCGCCATTTCAATATCTCTGGTCGAATCAATCAACCAATCAGGATTTGCTGAATGTTCCGGCTGGTCATTATACCGTAACCGTTACAGATGCCGCTGGATGTTTAGTAATAGATTCAGCAACCGTATCAGAACCTGATACCATGACAACCGTCATCACTGCAACCCCAGTCAGTTGTTCAACCAGCGCGGATGCGAATATTCAATTAACCGTTACCGGAGGAACACCGCCTTACAATTTCCTTTGGTCAAATTTTGTTTTCACTCAGAATCAAACCAACGTACCTGCCGGTACCTACACTGTACTGATTACCGACAAAAACGGCTGCCTGCAAATGGATGCCATCACGATTATACCCGCTCCGGGCTTGAATGCAACACTGACTGTAAAAGATATTTCCTGCCACAATGATAATAACGGGGAAGTGGAAGTGGTGGTGAATGGCGGAACACCTCCGTATAATTACAACTGGTCAAACAATTTAACGGGAAGTTCCGTCACAAATCTGATACCCGGCATTTATTCAGTCACCATCACGGATGCCGTTGGTTGTTCCGGAGTTCATTCAGCGCTGATTACCGAGCCGCTCGAATTAAATTTAACCGTATCGGCATCCAGTGTGCTTTGCCATGGTGATAACACAGGTATCGCCATCCCGTTTGTCACGGGAGGAACAGGGGCTTACACTTATCACTGGAGTATCAATACTCCGAATAATGTCACAAACAACAGTCCCGCGCTTATCAATGTGCGTGGAGCGACTTATTATCTGGAAGTGAGAGATGAAAATAATTGTTCGGTAATGGAAACTGTGGTTATCGGACAGCCGGATGAATTGAGCGTAGAATTATCAACAGCTTCCGGAGTTACGTGTGCTTCGGGTGATGATGGCGAGGCGTTGTTTATTGCCTCAGGTGGTGTTCCACCCTATCAATACTCAGTGCGGACGAATATTTTTCAAAATGACAATGCCTTCACCGGTTTACGCGCTGGTGATTACGGAGTGCTGGTAATTGACGCCAACGGATGTATGACCACCAATCAATTCACCATTGTTGACGCGGAAGGATTCACGGTGGACTTGCCGCCTTACTTGTTTATTTCATTAGGCGCCAGCGATACGCTCAAGGCTGTTGTACTTTCGGATAATCCCGTTTTCAGCTACGAATGGCTCCCTGCGGATTTTTTGAATTGCAGTGATTGTCCGCGACCATTGGTCACTCCGCTTTATGACATGACTTATACCTTAGTTGTCACCGATGTGAACGGGTGTGCCGCGAGTGATGAAATTCTTGTGGTGGTGAAAGATGAATATGAGATTTACGTTCCCAACGCTTTTTCTCCCAATGGCGATGGACTTAATGATATTTTTCAGCCGATAGATTTCGGAGGCACCCGAAATGCCGTCATGCAAATCTTCAATCGCTGGGGTGCAAAAGTGTTTGAAACCAATAATATCCGTTCCGGCTGGGACGGTACATTTAACGGCAAATTGGCAAACTCCGGTGTTTTTGTTTACCGCATCACGGGTGAATTTTTAGACGGCACCCCTTTTGACCGGACAGGAAGCGTCACGCTTTTCAGATAATTCACAAATATTTCATCCTGATTTTCTGTTCCAATTTTTTTTTCGCGATAAATACTGATTCGGACTTAAATTCACATATTTTCTCCCTTATTTAAATCATTTAATTTCGCCTTTTGTCTTTTCATAAAAAATTCGGACTTTTATACTCCCAAAAAAATCCCTGAATCACTGTAACCCATGAGTATGAAACATTATTTCTCATTTATTTTATTCTTTTCCCTCCTTTCTATCAACCATATTTTTTCCCAAACCTACAATGATGGTCCGATGGAACTTCAGATTCGGGTGAATGAAATCAGGGTTGATTATGGTCCGACCAACAATACCTCCAACGACTTCACACTGAATTTTTCTCAGTTTGGTGTTTCGTTACCTTCCCTCGCTGATGATGAACTGACGTTCAAAGTGTGGGCGCGCGCCAATCCCGACCTGACTACATTAGGATGGCAGGGCGGCAATTGCCTGACGGCTGATATGCCAATGAGCACCGGAGGACCGGAAATCGCACCGGTTTTTGATTTACTCTTTTCAACGATTTACAATACACCAAACGTACCCCAGTTTTATGACTTAAGATTAGATGCCTGGGAAGATGATTTAAACAGTGATTTTAATATCCCGCAAATTGCTTCATTAACTCCCTGTTCAAATGGAAATAATTTTTCACGTTGTGATTTTAACACCAGCACCTGTTGTTTGAACGTGCCGATTTTTGGATGTCTCCTTACAGAGAGTGATGATATCCGCTGCAACGCAGACCCCTTTCTGACAAGCATTGATTATCGCGCTGTCGGTCCACCCTGTCGCTGGAACAGTCATGGATATTTAACAGGAAACTGTCCCCAGAATAATTTTTACTTCCCCAGAATTGAAACTTTTTACCGCTATACAAAAGGAACTGCCTGCACCGTCAATGATGCCATTGATTTAGGATTGATGCAATCCGGAAATACGATTACACACTTCAACAGTAATGAGTGTTACAGTAATAATTTCGCCAGCAGCCCGGGTAATGATGTGTTTTACAAATTCACAATCAACAATCCGATTGGTTTGAATATCAGCGTTTGCGGTGTCAGCACCACGTTTGATACTTACATGTACCTGCTTGATAATAACTGTAATATCATTGAATTCGATGATGATGGTTGCGGCAACCAGTCGGTAATAAATAAATCTCTGTGTCGTACCGGTGATTACTATGTGGTCATTGATGGAAAAAATGCAAATTCACAAGGAACATTTACGCTGACAATTTCTGAAAACACCAATTTCACTTACGCGGTGTCCATTGCCTCCACGAACCCTTCCTGTTTTGGTTTTAATGACGGAGAGGCTGAAGTAAACATTACCGGAGGCATTTCACCGTTCACGATTTTATGGAGCAATGGTCAGTCAGACACCATCACAACGGGCTTAGGCGCAGGAGCAATTTCTGTGACAGTAACAGACTTTGAAGGTTGTGCTGCCACCGCAAATGCCACACTGACCAATCCGCCCCAAATGGCAATCAGCACTTCTTCAGTTCCGGTTTCGTGCGGTGGTGCGAATGACGGCAGCGCTACAGCGACTCCTTCAGGCGGAACACCTCCATACACTTATTTATGGAACTCTACTCCCGTTCAAAATGGAAATCCCGCCATCTTGCTGCCGGATGGTTCTTATTCAGTTTTAGTCACCGATTTTAACGGATGTACCGCCAGCGGAAATGTGACCGTTGGCGCGGCAACCGCGGTGATTATTGATATCATCAGCTATAATGACATTACCTGCTTTGGCGAAAATGACGGAGCCATCACCATCAGCGCTTCGGGTGGCGCACCACCCTATTCACCGGCATGGACAAACTCATCCGTTACTGGTTTTAGCGCTTCTAACTTGCCTCCCGGACCGATTAGTGTAACGGTATTTGACAATACCGGCACCTGCAATACAACCCGTGCTTTTAACATTATTGA
Source organism: Chitinophagales bacterium (assembly GCA_041748615.1). Classification (GTDB taxonomy): domain Bacteria; phylum Bacteroidota; class Bacteroidia; order Chitinophagales; family CAIOSU01; genus JBGTCY01. Next base: position 11,601 of record JBGTCY010000286.1, on the reverse strand, counting down.
ACCGCCTTTACTTACTTCCACCATCAATGCGGTAAGAGATGTGAATTGTAACGGTGGCTCTGACGGAGCAATTGATTTAGGAGTTGCAGGCGGAACTATACCTTATAATTACAACTGGACCGGAGGAACTACCGGTGAGGATTTATTAAATGCAACTGCAGGCAACTATTCTGTTACTGTTACAGATGCCAACGGCTGTACCGTTGAAAACAGTCAGACGCTTTCTGAGCCAACGGCTATCTCAGCTTTGATTTCATCCACCGATGGCGGTTGTGAAGGCGACAGTATTGGATCTGCCGACCTTTCAGTATCCGGTGGTGTTCCGCCATATGTTTACTTCTGGTCAAATTTTGCAACGACACAGGACATCAATAATGTGCCCGGTGGAACTTATATCGCTGTGATTACTGATGCCAGCAATTGTGTGGAAGTGGCTAGTGTGACCATCGAAGAGTTACCGGCTTTAACTGTACAAACAAGCGTCACAAGACCATCCTGCGTAGGTGAAGAGGATGGCATTATCCGATTGAATGCAAGTGGTGCGCCCCCCTATTCTTATGTATGGTTTGACGGCTCCACGAATTCAGAAATTGAAAATATTCCTGCCGGAAGTTACAATGTGACAGTGACGGATAATAACGATTGCGAAAATATTGTAACGATTCTTGTGGATGAACCATCCTCCATAAGTGAATGTGGTCCGAGAAATGATTTCGTTGCAATTCCAAACGCGTTCACTCCGAATGGAGATGGCGAGAATGATTATTTTGATGTCTGGGCAAAAGGAGTAACCCGTATCTCCGTTAAAATTTACAACCGCTGGGGCGCTAAAATTTATGAGAATCCGAATCAGCAGCCGAACATTCAGGGTCAGGGTTGGGATGGCAGAGCTTTCGGGAAAGAAGCCATGCCGGGTTCTTATGTCTATGTAATGGAAATCGAGTACGAAAATCCTGAGATTGATTTGCCGGGACAAAGAACAGGTTCCGTTACACTTCTGCGATAATTTTTTTCCTGAGTTATTTTATAACATCCCCTCTTTGTGCGAGAAATAATCAGATGTTAGACGATAGATGTTAGGCGTTTACAAAAATGAATCTTACTAACAAATTGTCGTTTTTAAGCGCCAAAATATAATTCACAAAAAAACAAATTAAATTCTAAAAAATCAAAATACAAGGCTATCCAGACTCACTAATATGGGTTTGATTTTTTTTATTTTTGTTATTGGATTTTATTTGAGATTTGCTTTTTGTGATTTGTATTTCAACAACAGACTGTTTTTTATCTTGAAGGGATAAATGTTGAAATTTGGGGAAGATATTCTGGAAATGCGCCTGTTTCAATCAACCAATCGCTTCTACCAAGCGGTTGAAGATTTCTTCAATACTTCCTTCGCCTTTGATGTCGGAAAGTTTTCCCTGTTTGTTGTAGTATTCCGCCACCGGAAATGTTTTCTGTTTGTACTCCTCAATACGGTTGCGGATAATATTTTCATCCTGATCGTCAGAGCGGTTGGATGTTAACCCGCGATTCAATAATCGTTTTATCAGTTCAGGCTCACTGACCTGCAAGGATAACATGCGGGTGATGGTGATATTTTTTGCGTTCAGCAACTTATCCAATGCTTCTGCCTGGGCAATGGTTCTGGGAAAACCATCAAAAATGAAACCGCCAGCGGATGGATGTTCATCTGTTTTTTTACTAATCATGCCGATAACCACTTCGTCAGGAACAAGTTTCCCCGCGTCAATAAATGATTTCGCTTCCTGTCCGAGCGGTGAATTCGCTGCAATCTCCGCCCTGAGCAAATCTCCCGTGGAAATATGAACGAGTTTGTATTTTTCAATCAACTTTTCCGCCTGTGTGCCTTTTCCGCTGCCCGGAGGTCCGAAGAGAATAATATTAACCATGTCTTTTTTTTTGAAGGGCAAATTTAAATTAAATCGGTTGAATAAACTGATAATCTCTGTATCAAGAGCAATGCGGAGCAAATGCGTCAGAGTCTGTTTTTTTTACACCATTGAAGGTAATGAAAGGAAAAATATAATTCGGTAGTTTTATGGCTTCAAAAAATCTTATGACTAAAAAACATTACAGCGAAGGTGGTGGTGGAGCCGTTTATTTTTTCGGCATCATCGGAGCTGCCATCTATTATATCTCGCAGGCAAGCGGGTTTTGGAATGGAGTCTTAGGATTTTTAAAAGCGCTTGTATGGCCCGCGTTTTTGGTGTATGAAGCGCTGAAGCAGTTGGGTGCGTAGTATTTTCCAAAAATTTAATTGCAGATGCTGAGAATGACGCGAGGACGGTATTCAAGCCAACTCGACTAACTCATCGCCAGCGTGATGCATAATATCGCAATACACAACGCAATGGGTGAAAAAAGGAATCTTTCAATTTTATTTTCTGAAAACAAATTGGCGATTAAATTGATTAAGAAAAATACTGCCATGCACCAAAGCACAATGGCAAGATAAGTTTCCGGAAACAGGTTTTTTACCAATTGCGCTCTCGTCAGCGCCACCCAAAGAAAAATTACATTCAGCATGATTGAAATAATTTCAAATCGCACCATTTCTTTATCCGTCTTTATCCTGCCTCCCCAAATAAATGAATAGGAAATCCATTTGAAAAGAATACCGGTATGGAGCAGCAGCATTAAGAAAAAGATTCCGATGAGAGCTATTTCTGTAAAAGTGTTCATGAGTTAATGCCGGTAATTTTCAGTAGTAGTTCCACCATCCTATTGCAGAGGCTTTATCGAAATAAATATTTATTCCGCCAACTGATAAATCCCGGGCAGGTTCCTTCCGGCTCCGTCATAATCGAGTCCGAAGCCGACCACAAATTTGTTTTCTATCGGGAAGCCGACATAATCCACAAGAATATTTTCTTTGAGTGCGGATGGTTTTGTAAGCAAAGACGCGATGCGGATGTTTGTGGGTTTTTCAATTCTCAAATGCGGAATGAATTCTGAAAGTGTTTTTCCGGTGTCCACAATATCTTCGATGATGATGACATCTCGCTCTCTCACATTTTCACTGAGTTGCATCATGAACGTAACTTTTCCGGTGGTAGCCGTACCGACATACGATGAAAGGCGGATAAACGAAATTTCACATTCAAAATCGAGCCGTTTAAATAATTCGGCTGCAAAGATGAAAGCGCCATTCAGCACGACTATGAACAACGGATTTTTACCACGATAATCGAGCGTGATGGTAGTTGCTATTTCTTCAATTCTTTTTAATAAAGTTTCTTCATCAATCAGCAGGGAAAATGTTTTGTCTTTGACTTGTATCACGATAGTTGGGTAATGTTTAGATTCCCGATAAACATAGAATTAATTCGCCAAACGGCAAAGGAAAGTAATTATCTCATTAATGGTCATTCGGTGGTCATTCAATTGAATGACAGCGAAGCTGAATGACAACTGAATGAAAATAAATGAAATGAGAATAGGGTTTCTGAAATTGGAGATTATCTCAATTTCAAAACCTGACCGGGTTTGATTTCGTTGGACGGCAGTCTGTTGACATTCACCAAATCATCAACAGTGAGATTGTATTGACGGGCAATCGAAAAAAGCGTTTCACCCTGCTGCACTTTATGATACGAGGGTTGAGATGATTTTTTCGGCAATTCTTCCTGAATCGTTGCAGACTCTTCCTTGATGCTGACGGGTTCTTCTTTGACTACCGGCTTTTCCTCCCGAATTACCTCGGCTTGATTGACAATCGGATTTACTTTTTTTTCAGTTTCCACTTCAGTGTAACCAACGATTAGTTTTTGACCAACAGAAATGTCAGTCGTTTTCAGACTGTTCCATTTTTTGATTTCGTCCACCGTCACTTTGTGATTCACTGAAATCCGGTAAAGCGTTTCCTGGGGAGCTACCGTATGATATTTCGGTTTTTTCTCAATGATTTTTTCGGCTACCGGTTGTTTGATTGCTTCTTTTTTTTCTTCCTTAAATTCTTCTTTGATTTCTACTTTGATTTCTTTCGGCTCATTTTTTATTTCTTCCCGAATCACCGGTTTTTCTTCTTTTATGACGGGGTTGTCGTTTTTAAGAGGAGTATTTCCGAAATCTTTCACATATCCCACAATCAGCCGTTGACCGACAAACAAACTGTTTGAACTCATGGCGTTCCATTTTTTAATATCTTCCACATTGGCATTGTATTTTGTTGTGATGCCATAAAGTGTTTCTTTCGCTACCACATCATGATAGAGCGCAACCATTCTGCCCGTTGAAGGCGCTTCTTTTTTGACTTCCGGAGTTTTCACGGGTTGTTTGAAAGTTTCATCTTCTTTGGAAGGCGGTATCTCTCCTTCATCCTGCATTTTTACACCAGCCACCATGTTGCTGTTATCTTCAAATTCATTCATCATCTCGGGTTCTTTCACAGCCGCTTTGACTTCCTGGGATTTAACTTCCTGAGATTTAACTTCCGGTTTCGTTTCCTGTTTTTTATTTTCTTTCACTGCATCATCTAACCGTTTCTCGATTTGCTGTTTGATTTTTTCTTTAATCTCCTTATCGGATTTAAGTTTGGGCGGATTCGCGCAATTGCTTCTCAGGCATAATATTTCCGCGGTCGAGGGTTCTTGCCCCCAGGTCATCTTATTTCTTTTGTAGAGAGTTTTCAGTTTTATCCCCTGAGCCTGAGAAATCGTGTGCATATCATCAGATTCTTCCACTTTATGGAACCTGTCATTTCCTTTGGTTTTCTTGGGTTCAAGATAAATTCTGCTGCCCGGAGGAATGTAATCGCCATCGTTCATGTCATTATACCGCAGTAATTGTTTCAGGGTAATATCATGTTTCGCGACAATATCCGCGGCAACTTCATTTGGTTGGGAAATGATGGTTTTGATACCATTAAACGTGAATAATTTATTATCCATCGTTTTCAGGTAATCTTCCTCTTCAGCCGTAAGTGTTTTCCGCTTTTTATCCGAGTCATACACTTGCAGGTTGCGTTCTTCAATCAGTCGGATGAGGAGGTTACCATAATTGGGGTTTGTGGCATACCCGGCTTTTTGCAAACCATGCGACCAGCCTTTGTAATCTTTCGGGTCAAGTTTGAAAAGCGCTGAATAACGCTCCCTGCCGGTCAGAAAATTGGAGTGGTCCACATACGAATGCAGGGCAGACTGATACTTGCGAAAACATTCATTTTTTTCATCATCATCATAATAAACTTTCGGTCCTGTCCAACTGTTGCCGCATTTAATCCCGAAGTGATTATTGGCTTTCACCGCCAGTTTGCTGTTGCCAAACCGTGATTCGAGAATACCTTGCGCCAAAGTGATGCTTGCCGGGATGCCGGTTCTTTGCATTTCCTGTTGCGCGATGGGTGCGTACTTGGTAACATATTCCGGGATGGTCATTTCCTGTCCGCTCTTGACATCCCGCTGCGCAAAGGCATTGATGGAATTAAATCCAATTCCAAGTGTCAGTAAAAAAACTGTTTTAAAATATTTTATTTTCATCTTGTTTCTCTAAACGATGTTCTTTTAGAAATCTTGTTTTGTAATTCTTCAAGATATTTCTTTAAAAAAATATTTTGTTTAATCTGCTCTTAGATTTTAGACTTTTAGAGAGGCATCACTTAGACATTATCGAATTCTAATCATCTCATGTCTAAAATCTATAATCTACATTGAGCATCAAACTTTCTTCCTCACGATCATCACTCCATCCCGCAAAGGCAACAACACATTTTCAACCCGCTCATCTTTTCTCACCATTTCATTGAACCGGTGAATCGCTTCCGTTTCGCTGTCTTTTTTTTCATCCAGCACTTTACCGCTCCACAAAGCATTGTCGGCAATAATGAATCCGCCTTTGCGTACTTTTTCAAACACCATTTCATAATACCGGGGATAAGCTGTTTTATCCGCGTCAATAAAAACCAAATCAAAACTTTCATTCAGCGTTGGCACAATCATTTCAGCCGTACCGAGATGCAACACTATTTTTTTCTCCAGCCCCGCTTTTGCAAAATATTTTCGAATGATATTTTCCAATTCTTCATCCGCTTCAATGGTATGCATGATACCTTCATCAGTTAATCCGGCAGCCAGACAAATCGCTGAGTAACCGGTGAACGTGCCGAGTTCAAGAATTCGTTTCGGCTGAACCATCGTACTGACCATGCTCAGAAACCTGCCCTGCAAATGCCCCGAAAGCATCTGAGGATATAACATATTCAGATGCGTTTCACGCTCCAATTCCACAAGCATGGCATCCTGCGGCTTGGACATGGATTCGCAATAACGGTTAATATCTTCCGCTATAAATTTCACGTTGACAGTTTTTAAAGTTAGGGGGTACGTGCCGCACGGGGACGATGACTTATTCACGCTGTTTCTGCCGCTGTATAAATATCAGCACAGGAAACGAATCATTTCGCTTACAAAATCATTTTTTCCGCTAAGATTCCCTTTTCCGTTTCCACTTTATAAAATAGACTCCGGGAGGAAAATAATTGAAGTCAAGCGTTTTTGTTTTTGAAGGGGGAGAATCTTTTTATTCTTCAGAAAGAAAATAATAAAGCGGGACATGATTCAACTTTTCATTCATTTTTCCAAATGAAAAGTTAGTTCGCTTTCAGCCTTCGGTATTTAATTTTTCCGCGAGATTGTAGCTTCTAAAAATGGATGAGCACAGGAAAAAACAGAACAATCAGAGGGGATATCAACCCGATGTAACGTCAAATCCGATATCCCTTCTGCAATACATTTTATCAAAATGTATTTTTTCAATACTGTTGTAGGTTGTTTGAAGCGCTTCTTTAAGGTTATTTCCGAAAGAGGTAACTGCCAGCACTCTGCCACCTTTGGTCAACAGACTTCCGGAATCATTTTTTGTGCCCGCGTGAAACACGATACTGTCCTTTACTTTTTCCAAACCCGAAATCTCTTTGTTGTTGATGTAATCGCCCGGATAACCTCCTGAAGTGAGTACGACAGTCACACAGGCGCGCTCATCAGTTTCAATGGATGTTTGTTCCAAAGTTTCATTCCAAACCGCTTCAAACAATTCCACCAAATCACTTTTAATTCTCGGAATCACGGCTTCGGTTTCTGGGTCGCCCATACGGCAGTTATATTCAATGACAAACGGTTCGCCATCCACGTCAATCAATCCGAAATAGAGGAACCCCTTGTAAGAAATATTTTCTTTTTTCAAACCTTCGATTGTCGGCTGCACAATGCGGGTTTCAACTTGATTCATCAACTCATCACTGACAAACGGAACGGGCGAAACCGCACCCATGCCGCCAGTATTCAATCCGGAATCTCCTTCACCGATGCGTTTGTAATCTTTAGCCACCGGCAGTAGTTTGTAAGACTCTCCGTCAGTCAATGCAAACACGGAGAACTCCATGCCTTTCAAAAATTCTTCAATCACCACGGTGCGGCTGGCTTCTCCAAACTGACCGGCAAGCATCTCGCTCAGGCTGTGTTTTGCCAAAGCATGGTCGGGGCTGATAATTACGCCCTTGCCCGCTGCAAGTCCATCCGCTTTCAGCACAATGGGCGGCTGCATGTTGTCAATAAATTTTTTTCCTTCCAGGATATTGGATGAAGTAAACTCCGCATAAGCCGCTGTCGGGATATGATGCCGCTGCATGAATTTTTTGGAGAAAGCTTTGCTGCCTTCCAGCATTGCACCCGCTTTCACCGGACCAATGACAGGAATATTTTTCAGGGAATCATCCGCAAGGAAAAAATCCGAAATTCCTTTCACCAACGGAACTTCAGGACCTACCACGACCATTCCGATTTTTTCATCAAGAACAAATTTTTTAATAGCGGAAAAATCATCCGATTGTATCGCGATATTTTCTCCATGCTGCGAGGTGCCTCCGTTTCCCGGAGCAATAAAAAGCCGGTCACATTTTTTGCTTTGCGCGAGTTTCCATGCAAACGCATGTTCTCTTCCACCGGAGCCGAGCAGTAAAATGTTCATTTGAAAAAATTAAACTTTTATCATAATGCTTCTTCGTATAATCGCTTGAAGTCATCACGCGTTACCGGTTTCGGATTATTCGGATGACAGAAGTCGGCAAAAGCAAGGTCGGCAAGCGTTTCAATGTGTTCGTTCGTCACCCCGATTTCGCTGAGTTTGTGAGGGATACCGATTTTCGCGTTTAAATCAAACAGCCACTGCACCACCGCTTCACCGGTCGCTTCACGAAGTTCAAGATTCCTTGCGATTCTGCTGAATTGTTTTTCAAAACCGGTAATGTTGAACTTCATGCCATAAGGAATATTGATTGCATTCGCCAATCCATGATGCGTATCCAGCAACGCGGAAAGCGGATGCGCCAGCGAGTGCACGACTCCTAATCCTTTTTGAAAAGCAATGGCGCCCAGCATGGAACCCAACATCATTTTCGCTCTTGAAACAGGCGTTGGACGGTTCACGGCTTCATCCAATGATTCGGCTATCAGGTGCATTCCTTCCAACGCGATTCCTTCGCAAATCGGGTGAAAGTTTTTAGCCAAAAATGCTTCCATGTTGTGCGTGAGCGCATCCATACCGGTGGCGGCAGTGATGGCGGGCGGTAAATCATACGTCAGTTCCGGATCGGCAAACACCTGTTTCGCCATCAGGCGTGGTGAAAACAGAATACGTTTTTTTTTGGATTCATCTTCGGAGATAATCGCGCTTCTTCCTACTTCGCTTCCGGTTCCTGAAGTGGTGGGAACCGTCACAAAATGCGGGATGATTTCGGTTACGAATTGGTCACCACCAATGAGGTCATCATAATCAAACAGGTCGCGTTCATGGTAGGCATGCAGCGCGATTGCACGTGCGACATCCAATGCTGCGCCTCCTCCGATACCGATGATGCTGTCACATTCCGCATCATGAAAAGCCTGACCTCCATTGAGCACATCTGACTTCACGGGGTTTTTATGGATGTCGGAAAAAACCGTTACTTCCAAACCATTTTCCTGCAGGCTGCGGATTATTTTTTTGAAAAAATCCAATTCGGCAACCGTAGCGTCCGTCACCAATAACGGCTCTTTCAGTTTTTGACTTTTCAAATAAGCGGGTAACTCATTGATAACACCAATTCCAAACCGGATAGTCGCGGGAAATAAGAAAGAATATTTTTGTTCAAGCTGATACATAGGTTTTTTTTAGTGGCGCAAATATACCGAGAGTAGTCGAATTTTCGAAGGAAATGAGACGTACTCTCGGTGAATGCCGAATGTTTTACCGTTTCATTATTCGTAAACCTGACTTGTTTCGGTATATAATGGAATGTTCGGGGTAAGTTGAGTTAAGACTTGGTAAAAAACAATTTTAAAATCTCCTCTGCAATCACCCTGTCATTCGACAATCGCGGCACTTTATTTTGTCCGCCCAGTTTGCCTTTCGATTTCAGCCAGTTGTAAAAAGTGTTTTTGGGTAATTGATGAATAACCGGCATCTGCAACGCGATGTCTTTATAGCGTTTGGCGTCATAGTCGGAATTGAGTGAGCGCAGTGATTGGTCCAACAAAGTCGCAAACAAGTTCAAATCTTCGGGTTGTTTTTCAAATTCAATCAACCACTCATGCCCGCCTTTTTGGTTTCCTTCAAAATAAACAGGAGCCACCGTGTAATCCGCAACGAGCGATCCGGTTATTTGGCAGGTTTCCGCGAGGGCGCGGTCGGTGTTGTCCACCATGACTTCTTCCCCGAAAGCATTGATGAAATGTTTGGTACGCCCCGCCACTTTTATCTTGTAAGGCGCAACCGAAGTGATTTGCACTGTGTCACCGATTTGATAGCGCCACAATCCGCAGTTGGTGGAAATCACCAGCTCATAGACTTTTCCCAACTCCGTTTCACTCAACGGCATACAGATATTTTTCCCCTGTTCAATAAATTCATAAAAAACGCCATTGTCTGTCAGTAGTAACATGTCATCTCTGTCATCCACATCCTGTATCGCAAAAAATCCCTCTGAAGCGTTGTATGTTTCCATGTAAAGCATGTTTTCCGAGGAAATGAGTTTTTTAAATTGTTCGCGGTAAGGCGTGAAACTCACACCACCATGGATATAGAGTTCGAGGTTTTGCCAGATTTCATGAATCTGTTTTTTGCCGGTTTGTTCCAGTATTTTTTTCAGCAACACCAATGTCCAGGTCGGCACCCCGGAAATGTTGGTTACATTCTGCCGCATTGTAATTGCCGCCATGCGTTCTAATTTTTCTTCCCAATCATCCATCAGGGCGACTGCCAGTTCGGGTGTCTTGAGCAAATGAGCGGCAAGCGGCAGGTTCTGCATCAACACCGCTGACACATCGCCATACCGGCAATCGTCATTCAACGCATGTAGCTGATGACTGCCTCCCATCATTAATCCTTTGCCTGAAAATATTTTTGTGCCGGGGTGGTTGTGACAATAGATGGTCATCACATCCCTGCCGCCTTTTAAGTGACATCCGCTCAATCCTTCACTGCTGACCGGAATGAATTTACTACGCGCCCCAGTGGTGCCTGATGATTTGGCGAACCAGTTGATTTCCGAATGCCACAAAACCTGTTGCTCTCCCTGCATCATGCGTTCAATATAAGGTTGCAGACTTTCATAATTCTGCAAAGGAATTCTTTCTGAATACTGAGCCGGATTTGTGATGGATTTGAAATCAAATTTTTTTCCCCACTCCGTTTTTTCCGCTGAACGGATGAGTTGGAGCAGCAATTTCTTCTGCGCTTCCACCGGATGATTGGAGGCAAGTTGAATATTTTCCATTCGCTGCCGAATGAACCAGGAAACAATGGGAGATAGTGAAAGCATGTGGATAGTTGAGTCCGAATTTATAGAAAAATATGTCCTGTGAAGTACTGTTGGTAAAGTAACATTCCTTGTTTGTGTGTCATGTTAACAGATTTTAGACTTTAGATTTTATCATCCGTGTACCGCACAAGCAGGCTTTCGCTCGAAGCATTCGCCTCAATGCTTACGCGAGGAGAAACCTGCGGTAAAAGTTTTCGCAGGTTTACCTGCGCTTAATCTGCGAATCTGTGGCAAATCATGTAGTATCCGTATGCCTAATCATAGGTATTTCTTACTTTTTCCTTGTTTTAGTCAATCTGAAAAGTGAATTTTAGGGTTCATTAATAAATCGAAATGACTTCATCAACTCCTTCGAACCTGTGTATTTTCAAAAAACTGCTCACCCGGTTTTCAGAAAAAAAGAAAAAGGATAAATGCTGCAAAAGCTATAAAAGCGGGAAACAGTGCGGGAAATGTCCTAAGCGTTAACGGAGCGCTTGATTGGACACTTTTCCAAATTAACTTTCCCCCTCAAACATCTCCTCTCCAAAATTTAACATCTAATTACGAAAACTAATTCTGACAAATTTTTACCCACCCGCTTTTCTCAGATAATACTCGCCTTTTTGCACATTTCCTTTTTGCTTCAAATCCGAACCAATTTTTTTGGGCTTAGTTCTAAATAAATCAGCAATAATATTTAATTTTGCTACATGCTAAACCACAAAACAATCATAGAGCAGTTTGGGCAGATGGATTCAGCCGACCGGCAAGCCGTTTTATCTCAGCTTTTATTGATGAACGAA
>JBGTCY010000285.1:0-14421 GCA_041748615.1 Chitinophagales bacterium | reverse complement strand
GAAATTAAACAATTACAAAGTTATTAAATCATTACTTATTGCTCCAAATTTTTCGGACGACTTTGTAAAAGATTGCGGACTTGACTATGAATTAAATTTGTCACTCATTACTGCGTCTTCGCTTAATAAAATATTAAACGGATTTAAAAACTCAAAACATAAACAGTTTCCTCACAATTTACTAATGCGCGATGTGCTAATACAAGAAGACAGAGTATTAGCAGCAATTGAGAAATAAAATGACGAAATGACAAAGAACAACTGCCCATAATCGAGAAGCCCGCCCCGCCACTTGTCTGTGACGGGGAGAGGCTCTCACACCATCCCGATTCATCGGGTCGGTTCATTAAGTTGTGGAGATATTATCAGGTAAATGAGTCTTCTCTTTTTTGAAACTGCGAAACCACCATCATCAAAATTCCCGCGAACATCAAAACTGAAATTCCGAATAAACTCTCATTGGAATAAGGGATTAAACGATAATCGAATGACGCGATACCCTGCACCGTCAATACGATTTCATTCAGAAAAATACCGCTGACAAAAATGGTCAGACCTGTGAGATACAGTTTGCTGTAAGCAACCAGCTTCTCGGCATGGATGTAATACAGCAGAAAAAGTGAAATAATAGCCAATAAAATCAAATGCAGATAAGCAATCACAATCGGACGAAATGCAAACGCCAGATTGCTGATGGCGGGAATCGTGGAGAACAGTTGAAGTAACAATTTGATGGTTAGCGAAACTGCAATCAGGAGCAATAAATATTGGGCCGTGCGGGAAAATTTTTCTTTCAGTATCGGGTAAAATATTTTCAATTGATTTAAAAAAATCCCCCAGGCTGCTACTTGCAGGATTGCCGTAATCACAAGAATTACATACAACCACACCGGTAGTTTCATCCACAAAGTGGAGAGAAAATAAGCAGGCAGACAGGTGAAAAAGAAAAGCCAAAAAACCGAAGTGTTGATGTTGCGCTCAGGCAAAAGCTTGTGCAACTGCTCATAAAACAACCCCATGCAGGCGAAGAAAAACCATCCGTTGTATTGAAAGTGGAGATAGAAATAAACGGAGGCGAGGTATTCGTTCATGGGGGCGTTTTTGGTCGCCATCATATAGGCGAGCGCAAAGGTTCCGAGCGAGGAGAGCACGTTGAAGAACAATGCGGCAGCGAACCAGTTGCGCGCGGGATGATTGCCTGTTTCTCGTAAGTCGTGGTAGTAAACGAAAGCGAAATAAAACGCAATGAAAATGGAGAGCGTGGCGAACGTGATGGAGTAAGCGCCATAGCCTTGCAGGGTGAAAGTCACTAACATGCCATAAGCGCAGACGAGGTTGAGCAGCAGGATGATGAAATATTTACGTGCGGAAGCAGTGGTGAATTTTGTCATGAACAAAATCATCAGTGTAAAGAGCAGTTGCGAAACCCATCCCGCGAAGGCGAAGTGGGAATGGGCGTGCTGCACATTTTTCTGTAGGAGCATCGGGAAGGGGAAAACGATTTTGTAACGCATCAGCACACCGAGCAACGCCACGATAAGCAGGTTGAAAAGACAGATTCTAATCCAGAAATGAAAATCAATTTTCATGTTCAGTAATACAATTTACGGTTCACGATTTTCACTTTCTTTTGGTCTTTCATTTTCGATAATGTGCGGATGACGGTTTCTACCCGCAGTCCGGTCATGTTGGCGATTTCCTGCCGGGTATAGGGAATGAGTTTCATTGAATCGGTTCCATTGATTTTCTTTTTGTAAGTATTCAGAAAACTGAGAAGCCGGTGTTCAGGATTATTATTGATAATCTCACTTGCCGTAACCGATTTATTGTAAATCCTCCGGGCAAGGAGCTGAATGAGTGAATTTTTAATGTCTGGGTATTCGTCCAGAATTTTAAAAAAAGATTCTTTTTTCAGCTTGATGATTACAGAATCTTTAATTGAAATGGCGTTTGCCGGGTAACATTCCCCGATAAAAAGCGGTGGTTCACCAAATGTATCTCCTTCATGAAAAATACCCTGGGTAAATTCCTTCCCTTCGCTGTTGGTGTTAAACATTTTTACACAGCCTTCCAAAATTTGATAATAGTGAGAGGCTTCATCACCTTCATAAAATATCAGTTCATTCTTATGATATTTTTTTGCAACACCACCCCACGCGATTAAAATATTGATGTCAATTCGCATTCTTTAAAATTACGATGAAGTTAATGCAGCAGGATTAGCGCTAACAAAAAAACTTTCCAAAAAGTTGTCCTTTGTTAAGCGCCATAAAACAAATCACAAAAAATAAATAATATTCAATGCTGAAAATTCAATAGTTCGTTACCTTTTCCAAAGGTTTGGGCTAAAGCCCTTTAGAGATGCGGCAGGCTATAGCAGAACCGAGTGTTTACAAGGGCTTTATCCACTGAACAAAAATGTAAGTACGAGTCCAATCTGAAAAAGCAAAAACATAAAAATTGCCACTAAGACACAAGGTCACAAATTTTCACTAAGAATTGCTTACCAACAACTTAAACTTTGTGTTTTCTTTGTGCCATCGTGTCTTTGTGGCAAAAAAAATACTTTTCGGAGTGGACTCAAGTACTAATATATTTTCCGCTAAGGCGCATTTCCAGAATCACTCCTCAAGGAGTCTATATTCTAAAGTCTAAAATCTGATTGCAGATAATTAAAGGGATGTTTTTTGACTACTTTACTTAGTGTGTTGAATTCCCCGCGTTCAAAATAATTTGACGGAAGAAATTTACGGATTCTTTGTAGCTGTCAACTGAAAGGCGTTCATCAGTTCCGTGAATGCGTTTCAGGTCGCTGTCGTGAAGGCGTGAAGGTTGAAAGCGGTAAATGTTATTCGTCAGTTCAACATAATGTTTGCAGTCGGTGCCGCCAACGTCAAGATATGGCGCGGCAATGGCATCCGGAAAAATCTGCGCGATGGTTTTTTGCAACAACAAAAAATTGGTGTCCGTCACATCCGAAACAGGGGTGGCTTCATTCACTTCATGTCGTTCGGCTACTGCAACTTTCACCCGCTCATCAGCAATTACTTGCTGTAATCTTCTTTGCGCCAACTCCAAATTGACCCCCGGCATCAGGCGATGATTCACGATTGCTTTTGCTTTGACAGGCAATACATTTTCTTTTTCTCCGCTGTGAAATACAGTGACGGCAGTAGTGGTGTGCATCGTTGCGCGGGTGGAATTTTTCGCGTTCAATTCTTTTTTTATCAAAGGCGCAAACAGCCATTTGTTGGCAAAAAACATGTTGAGCGGAAAAGTCATTTCCGGACCCACGAAATCAAAAATCAACCCGCCCGCTCCATCAAGTTCGAGCGGATAGGGATTGTTTTCAATTTTTGTAATCGCACTGCTGAGAATGCCAATCGCTGAGTTTTTGGGAGGCATGGAGGAATGACCGCCTGCGTCTTCCACCGTCAGTTCAAAGGAAACATACCCTTTTTCCGCGATGCCGATAATGGCTACCGGTACATCATCCGGGATGCCGGGCACGGTTCCGTGCAGAACAGCGCCACCTTCATCCATAATAAACTCAGGATGCAGGTTGTTGGCTTTCAGATAAGCAGCAATTTCGCGCGCGCCATGATATCCGCCTAATTCTTCATCATGTCCAAACGCGAAAAGTATCGTGCGCTGCGGTTGAAATCCATCTTGCAAAAGCATTTCTGCCGCTTCCAATAAACCGATGAGTTGGCTTTTAATATCAATCGTTCCGCGCCCGAATACAAAACCAGAATCCACAACTCCGTCAAAAGGCGGATGCCGCCAGTCGTTGATGGAAAGCGGGTCAATCGGCACCACATCCTGATGCGCCATAAATAGTGCAGGTTTCAATGAAGGATTACTTCCTTTCCAAATGTAAAGCAGGCTGTAATCGCTGATGACTTTTCGTTCTATGAGAGAATCCACCAGCGGGAAAGATGTTTGCAGATGAACATGAAAAGCATCAAATGCAGCACTGTCAAATTTTTCAGCCTCCTGCCATGAAATCGTAACAATCCTCAAAGACTGCGCAAAACGCTCAATGGCTTCATCACCGATTTCAAGATGCGGAACAGTTTCGGTTTTTACTTGAAGAGATGGGTAAAAAAAAGTTCTGACAAGAACGATAACTAAGATAACCGGCAGCGAGAGAACGAAAAGTAAAATGATTTTTTTCATCATGAAAAAGGCAACAGTGTTTCTCTAAGGAACATTTTCAAAATAACTTCCTCAATTCATCTAATATCTAAAGTCTAATATCTGCTAATGCGAGTTTCAAATTACGAATGTTATTTTGACAACTTCACGAATAAGTACTTCAACCAAAAATTTGTTTGAATGAATTGTTTGTCGGAGAGATGAAATTTATTCCCAACCGAACTGAGTCTGAATATCCAGGATTTACAACACTTCAAATCCCTTTCCGCCTCCCTGTTGCGCGCGTTTGATTCTGTAGCCCAGCACAATTTCATGACTGCCGTTGCTCACGGAATTCAGGTTGGAAGTCGTGATGTCATAGGCATAACCGAATTGAAACACATCTTTGATGATGGCTCCGGCAAGCAAACAGATGGCATCACCCGTTCTGTAGGAAACGCCCAACCAGACTTTTTTGTCATAAATACCCCGCAGGTAAATATCGCCTTGCATGGGAGCAGCTTTCACGGCTTTAAACAAAACGGAAGGTTCAAGTTCAAACTTGTCCGCCACATCGAAGCGGTAGCCGGTGGCGATAAAATAATGTCTCACGAGTTTGTTCATGTCATTGAGGTCAGTAACATCTAAGTTGATGGAAGACTGGTAAATCTGGGGAATGGAAAAACCGGCAAAAAATCCTCTCCATTTGTAGTAAATGCCAAGACCGATGTCCGGGATGATTTTTCCATTTTGCGCGGCTAACACTGCCGCGTCATTTTGTTCGCGGATGGTGATTTCGCTATCCATGTTCAGGCGAATCATTCCAAAGGTGAGACCACCCGAAATCATGCTTTTGTTTTTGATTTGACCAAGGCGAAAACCGTAAGACACCGATGCGTTGAAGCCGATGTTGCGCAGGTGTCCGGTTCTGTCGTGATAAATGTTGCCGCCTATTCCGAGCGGGGTGCTTTTCAGCGAGCCGCATCCGGAGAAAGTTTGGGTGTGAGGTTTTCCTTCCAAGCCCGCCCACTGATTGCGGTAGAGAAAGCGGAAATCAGCGCCATCCTTGGTAGAGGCAATCGCTGGGTTATAATAAAAATCATTGAACACATAATTGGTGAACAACGGTTTTTGTTGCGCAAATGTCATTGAAATGCCAGCGCAAAAAAGTACTGCAAGAGAGAAGATTTTTTTCATCGTAATAAATTAATGTGTCCGGAATGGATGGTTTGGTCCGTGTTATTGAGTTTTAGAATGTAATAATAAGTAGCTACCGGTAATAATTCTCCTTTATTGGAGCGTCCTTCCCAGTCATTGTTGTAAGGACGCGCTTCAAAAACAAGATTACCCCATCGGTTAAAAATCTGAATTTCATTTTCAGGATATAAGGACAATCCGTCTATCACCCAAATGTCGTTGACGCCATCGCTATTCGGAGAAAACACATCATAGATTACTAAGAAATCACACTCTGAATCCGGTTTTTCAGTGATAATCGTATAGGTTTCCGTCACTTCGCAATTATCATTATCCGTCACCGTCAGGAAATAAACACCCGCGCGGATGTTCGGTTGGTCGGGAGAGGTAGCGCCATTGCTCCATGTATAATTGTAGGGTGCATTTCCACCCAATACGGTCACCGCCAATGACCCATCCGGCACATCCGGGCAGGACGCGTTAGTGATTTCTTCTTCCAAATCAATTCCTGAAATGCTCACAATCGCGACTGCATTTTTCTCACAATCCAATACATCTTTCACCGTGATGCTGTAAGTGCCGGGAACTACTCCTGTGAGTGTGCTGGTGGTATCGCCTGTGTTCCATAAATATGTGAAGGGTGGCGTGGTGCCGGAAATTATTTCAGTCAACACACTGCCGGATGAAGCGCCTTCACAGGCGGCATCCGTCCCTGTAGCTTCCACATTGAAAATGGAAGTAGAAGTGACTTCCATGACGGTATCGGTGATGCAATTATTGGCATCGGTAATCGTAGCGGTATAAAAACCGGGAGCAAGGTCAGTCGGGCTGAGGCTGGTGTCGCCATTGCTCCATTGAGCGGTGTAGGGTGCAGTACCTCCGAAAGGGTTCAGTTTAATACCGCCATCTTCAAGTCCTTCACAAGTGGCGGAATTGATGCTTGGAAAAGAAGTCAGTAAATCGGGTTCTTCAACAGTAACGGATTCAACCGCAGTACAATTTGAATTGTCGGTAATTGTTAAAGTATAAACTCCCCCTGTTAAATCGTTGATGCCGGAAGTTGAACCGCCATTACTCCACTCATAAGAATAGGGTGGAATGCCGGTAGTGACGGTAGCCGAAGCAGCGCCATCAGCAACACCGCGACAAGTGGCGTCTTGCGCTGAAAGTGATATAATCGGATTGAATTTCACCAACGCGAATGGCGAATAAGTGAAGTCATTCCAGGCGTTCAGTCTGAAAATGTAAAAAGGCGGGTTTAATCCGGGAACCGCGGTGGTATTTTCCCACTGCGGAATATTTTGCCAGTGACCGGCATCCGCCCACACGCCATCCGAGGCAAGGTCGTAGTTGATTTGAATGTTCGCGGGAACGGTTCCGTTGGTGCGGTAAATCCGGTGGTAATAATTCGGATTAACCTCGCAAATTTCTGTTTCTTTCACATTGCGGTCAAAGCCTTCGGTGGTTGCATCCGTGTTTGCAAGTCTTACCCCGTAAGTATGCGGAGAAGTGGCGTTGGGTGTAATGTCAATCGGTCTGTAACGGGTAACACCCAATGATGAGCCGGTCGGAAAAAGATAAGCAGCAGTCACGTTGGTATTCCGTGAAAGTCTGCCCATATCTAAACTGCTGACAAAACCGGTGGTACGGGTGATGGCGTTTGTTGCAGGGTTGCTCACTAACATTTCGTATTCATCCGTTGCGAGTTCGCGATCGTTGAGCGCGAGCACATGAGAGGTTTCGGAGTTGATGGTTTGGCGTTTGATGCCGGTACCGGTAAGTTCAAGGTCATAAAACGAGGTGATGGAAGTGCCGGTAATCAGTTGGTCGTCACCATAAAGCCTTACTAAACTTTGGTCGGCTGTGAAATTGCCATTGTTAATCCAGTCGTTTTGAATAAAATATTTTCCGTTCGCGCCTCCGCCATTGGCAAGGTCATTATTAATGAAGTCCTGTTCAATCGTCAACTCTCCTCCATTGTCAATCAATTTATTGTTGTTGACGGAATTGGTTTTTACATAGACCTGAGCGCCCGGCTTGATATAAATATTCGCGTAATTATTGACTAATGCCTGGGAATACAGATTGCCGTGTATGGATAACATTAATAAGGCAAAAATTGTGAAAAATCTCATAATCATTGAATTTTGACTTTCGGGAAAATCTTTTGTTGGCGTAATGATAGATAAAAATTTACATTCCTTCAAATTATTTGTCCGGCTTTTTTGGGGCTATTCTTATAATCCTAAATCAGGTAATTTTTAGGTTAAAAATTTAAATTGATTCATTAAAATTAAGATTGTGAAAACCTTTGAACTACGGTAGTAACTCTCCCGAAACGTAACTGCGAACAACCATAATGCTACTTTAACTACCGACACGGGTGACAATTTCGGCTATATTCAAACCAACGCTTAGGGTTTTTTTTGCCACGCACATTTTTTAAAAACAATTTTATAGCTTGCCCGCACTTGGCACATTTGACTTTGCCTGCCATCGCTCACTGCTAACATAGGTAAAGTCAAAAGAGTAAAATCCGCCTTCGACTCTAAGAAATATAAAACGGAGTTGAGAACTTATTCAATTACGACTTTCTTAACAACCTTATCTCCATTATTAAGAATAACAAAACAGAAGTAGATACCTGACGTCAAGCGTTGCGTATTGAGAATAATGTTATTAGATTTTAATGGAAGCTGCACTATCAACATTTCCTGACCGGTAATGGAAACAATACGGATAGACTTGAGGTATAAGATAGTATTAGTAAGTTGAACATGAAGGAGAAATGTTGCCGGATTGGGAAAAATGGTAACCTCAGAATTTCGAATATCTATATTACCTAAACCAACCGTTGAATCAATTTTTACAAGCACAGTATCCTCACACCCTGTCGAGTCTCTTACCGTCACGATATAATCTCCCGCTTCCAGCCCGTAAAAAATGCTGCTGTCTTGAAAGGTATTGTCGTCAATGCTGAATGTGTAAGGCGGTTCTCCTCCCGACAAAACTTTGATTCTGATTGAACCGCTACTACTGTCGCTTTCGGGTGTGATGATGGTTTCAATTACAAAAGGCAATATGTTTGTCAATATGACAGTATCTGTTGCGCAGATAAAGCCGAGGCTATCTTTAACATAGCCTGTGTAGGTTCCGGCTGATAAGCCTGAAAAAATATTGCTGCTTTGAAAATTGCTTCCGTCAATGCTGTAACTCAACGAACCAAAACCACCTTGTGCCGTAATCGTGATCTCTCCATCTATGGAATTATAGCAAAGCAGTTCGTTGGTAATGGCTGCCGAAACATCCAGCACTCCAAGCCTTACCGGAACCGAATAAATAGTATCCATTACATCATACACCATCAGCCAATATGTGGAAGTGTCATTAACGCTTAAATCAGGAATAATCAACGTATCATTTTCTGCTCCGGGAATTACTGTTGAATCTTTAAACCATTGGTAAAAAATAGTTTCCCTGCCGCTTGCTGTCACCCACAGTGCAGTACTGTCTTGCGCAGAGCAAAAAACATGTGAGAGCGATTGGCTGTCAATGACGAGCGGTTCAATAGTGAGTTTCCAGAGATCGCCTAAACGACCGCCTCCGGTTCCGTAAGCATCATGTCCAATCCCTCCATAAAGCCAGAAGTTTTCCGATGTATCCTTCCAAGTAACTCCTGCTGCCCTTGATCCCGGAATATTTGATAGCGTTGGAATTCCTTGATTTCCATAAACACCTGAATTACTTATGAGTTGATTACCTTTTAACCATACCCATTTATTGTCACGAATTCTATACAGCCACAAATCATTATATGCATTGCTGCTTGATTCATCTCCTCCAAAGAACCAAAGACCATAATCATTTGACCATCCAAAACTGTTATATCTTGTTCCCGGAGTATTAAAAGGACTATCCAAAGCTTTGTCACCATAATAAACATATTCGTTGGCATTAATCGCTCTTAAGTTATTACCGGTCATCCATACCCACTCATTTATTGAAATGTCATATTTCCATAAATCATTAAGACTACCTCTGTTTCCAAAAGCGTCATAACCATCTCCGCCAAATAGCCAAAAATTTCCTTCAATGTCCTTCCAGCCTGTTGCGCCCATTCTTGCACCTGGAATATTAGTTACAGAAGTCATTCCTATTGTGCCATAGTTCCCTCCCTGATTTACTGTTGTACTTCCTCCAATCCAAATCCATTGATTTAAATAAATGTCATATTTCCACATATCACCTAAAAGTCCATTAGTGCCGTTAGCATCACGCCCTCCTCCGCCAAATAGCCAAAAATTACCTGTATTATCTTTCCAAGTAACCGTACGAATTCTTGCACCCGGGATATTAGAAGAAGAAGCTATACCTTTACTCCCATATATACCTTGTTGATTTACAACATTACTCCCTTTTATCCATGTCCATTGATTAGATTGCGTATTATATTTCCATAAGTCGTTTAATCCGCCATGTTGTGAACCAAGCCAGTCATATCCCCCACCTCCAAACAACCAAAAATTGCCGTTGTTTTCCGTCCATGTTGCTGATCCCCAACGCGCACCGGGACAATTAACTGAATCGGGGATTTCAATTATTCCATAAATACCTTTTTTATTAGGGACGGAATCACCTTTTACCCAAGTCCATTCAGTTGTTACTATATTGTATTTCCAAAGGTCATTTAGATATGGCGCATAGCTGCCAAATAGCCATAGGTTGTTATTTAAATCAACCCATGAAGATGCCCAGTTTCTTAATCCCGGAGTATTATCAACAGAACTGATTCCTTTCGTTCCGTAAATGGTTGATGGATTTTTTGTATCACTGCCATGCATCCATGTGAATGTTTGGGCAAAAGATGATACTGAAAGAAGAAGGAGAAAAACAACTGCAACCCTCCCGTAGGTACAGGCAAAGAAAACAAGTGGGGTATCATTATTTCCGATTTTCATACCTTTTACCGGATAATCAGCATCCTGTCCTGCTTCAGAATTGTGTTCGAGCCTTCTTTTGATTTAATGGCATATAAATATAAGCCTTCGCTAAGATTTTTCAGTTGAATGGTTTGTCTGCCGGAAACAATTTCTGTTTGCCGCTGCTTGCCGACCAAGTCGTAAAAAATCACATCCACCGGCTCAGGATAATCCGTTTCAACGGTTACGCTTTTGTCAGCAGGGTTGGGATAAAGCTGAAACAGGTATTGTTTTTTATTATCATTCTTTTCATTGTGTTGTGCTGTTTCCGCAGGCGATGTTTTAGAGAAAGTTGCTGAGCTTCCGCTGTCGGTTATTCTTGCCGCGAAAAAATCCTGCCCGCCCGCGGTTGTTAGCGGGACGTTGAGCATGATGGAATCACCAAAAACGCCCGCAAGATAAATATAGCCGGAATCACTGGCAGCAAAAATATCCTGCGGTTTATCGCTGCCCGTTCCCCCTGCGCTAATTGCCCACAATGGATTGCCCGCGGTATCGTATTTCACGACAAAGATATCTTCCGAACCCACGGATGAAAACTGGTATTCGTGAAAAAACATATCATCAATAAAAGCGCCCGCGATGAAAACCTCCCCGGCTTCATTCACGGTGATTGACAGGGGTTTCGGGTTGCCTGATTCGCCACCGAAATGATTCGCCCACAGCACATCGCCAGCACTGTTGAATTTAGCAACGAAAGCGTCAGAACTGCCCGCTGCGTGGAGCTCAGTTTGTCCGCCCAGGAAAATGAGTTCAAACTCCCCGGTAATGTAAAAATTACCATTGGCGTCAACTGTAATATCACTTGCATATCCGTCTTGAAATGTGTTATAAAACACAGAAACGCCATTAGGCTCATATTTTTCAATATATACTTCGCCATTTTGTGTTCCGATAATATAAATTGTGTCGTTGTTAATTCCAATGCTGATTGTAATACCTATATTATCGCTTACTGCGTCTCGAAATTCTTCCGACCAAAGTCCCGTTCCCAAACTGTCATACTTTACAATAAATCCATTTGAACCTCCAAGAGCATCAGTTAAGTTATTACCCACTAATGCAGTAAAAACATTATATGAACCCACTACAACAATATTGTTCTGCCCATCCACTGCCAAATTTGCTACTTCCTCATCGTTAGCATCTCCATCCCTTTTCACCCAAATCAACTCACCATCTGTATTATACTTAGCCACAAATAAATCCATGCTACCGGAGTTGCTAACCAAGGTGTCTTTAAATGCGCCCATACCTGTAAATTCCACTGTTCCCCTGAAATGCCCCGCGATAATTACATTGTCGCTATAGTCTGTTTTCACTTTTGGCCCGAAAATTTGTGAAGTGGAAGTAAGCGTGTTGGTGTTCACCACCCAATCGGGGGCGTTGCAGGAACCGTATTTAGCTATAAACAATTCAAATATACCAAGCGGCTGGAGTTTGTTAAATGGCGATGGGAAGTGGAATGGTCCTGTATAAATGCCTGCAACATAAAAATTACCTGCGCTATCCATTCCAATGCCATGTGCATGTTCAAGGGAGTCGCCCGGGGAGTGGAGGGGGAAAATATGATTATCAGGGTTTAATAATATTACTGTTGTCGTGTCGGTTCTGACTTGACCGATTGAGTCGGTTACTGTTACCGAGTAAATCCCCGGTCCCAGTCCTGTAGCGGTTGGGGTAGTCTGCCCGAGAATATCATTCCATTGATAAGTGAGTGGAGGTTTTCCACATGAAATCAAATTAGCGGTTGCGGTGCCGTCACAGCCGGTTGATGAAGTAGATGAAGCAGAAATGATAAATGAATCAATATAAACTGAAGCTGCACAAGCGAATTTTGGAGGATTGCATTCTCCGTTAGCGCTTAACAATGTTGCGCAATTCATAATACTTTGTCCCGCCATCGATGAATCTGCCCTGACTGTAAACAATAAAGTATCACACCCGCTTATCGGCAAACTGAATAATAGTGACTGAAGGATACCCGCATTGTGATTAAAATGATGTGAACTAACGAAATTCAAACCCGCGGGAAGTGTATCAACAATAAGAATGTTTGTAATACTATTCGTTGTACTTGCATTACAAACGACAACAGAATAAGTAATATCGAATCCTGCACATAACGTATCCTCACTGTTAGTAATATTGATTGATACAATATCTTCCAAGCCGGGATGAATAAGTATAGATTCATCGGATGATGCATGGGGATTGATACAAGCCATTCCGGCTATCAGGCTATAAGAAATATCTTCCGGGAAAGGAGGGAGAGCTGTATTATTTACTTTAAAATAAGCAGTATCAATTCTGCATTGAAGGGGGGAAGTTGTTAAAAAGCCTGACGGTATAGTGTCGCGTTCATAAGGAAAAAAGTAACCATGCAGCAAGTCGAGCCCGTCTGTATAGCTTGTTTCAATTAATACATCGGTAGGATTAGAAGAAAAAATAGAGTTAGTATCCAGGCATATTTCATAAGATACAAATATGGTGTCGCCAACGCATGGATATTTATCAGAAATTGTAGTTTTTATATTGATTGGCGGAACGGTTATATCCGTTAAGCGAATGTCGTCAACAATAAACTCGGCTTCGCCCGGAAAAGGACCGTACGTGCCGGGTATAAAAAATCTGATAAACAAATGGTCAAAGGTATCAGGAGGAGAAAGCTGAATAGTATTTTGCAGGTGGTGCCATTGACAATTCCAGGGTACATTCCGAATAAATCTAATAGTATCACCTGAATTAAAATCCGGACCGTTTGACAGGATTATCTCTAAAGCTATATTACGATTAGTTTTCGTTGTATTTAAAACCCTCATTTCAAAGAGGTATTGTTTCCCGGGAATAACAGGTTCAAGTAATTGTTGTCCTATGCTATTGTTTAAGGGAGGGGGTGAAAAAGGACTTGTGCCATAATATTGCCCAAGATGCCATAGATAATGTTTATTATTTGAAAAGTTCTGAGGCCAATCATAAGGAGTGATTGGCTGGCTACAGGATGAAGGAACAATATTTGACGGGATACTGTAAAAATTAGCGGAGGGGGCATTCGTAGATGAAACACCTGTTGTAAAAATTCCGGTATTTTCGATAAACCACCTTTGCGTGAATGATGTTACGCTTAGCACGCCATAATGATAGGTGTTTTCAAATCCTCCATTGCAGATTAAATCACATGAATTTTGAGGACAGGGACCAAAATCGGGTGCAATATTCCTGATAAATATATAAGTAGTATTACCATATTTTCCGGTTGTTGAATTATATGGTCTATATTTCAATATTGAATATAATCCAAAAAAATAAGCTGCTGAACCGGATACATAGCTAAACCCTTGTCCGTCCGGTAAAATATTGATAATTTGTCCTCCGAGAGGAGCAACGATAGCCGGACATGCAATTTGATCTGCATTCAAATCATTGAGCAAAAGATTATTGATACCCGTGGCTGTAAAAGAAATTGTATCGCCCGGTATTACTCTGAAATTATCAGTAAAATTATTATTGCCCGGTGAATAAGGTCTGAAATCATTTACTCCAGCAATCATTGCAGGGTTGTTCGGAGAACAAAGGTTGGAATATACATGGTGTGTAATGCCTGATCCGTACGTATTTTGAATATTGTATCCTAAATCACAAAGGCTTTCAACTTCAGCTTCACTGGGAAAACGCTGTATAGAATTTGTTCCGATTCCGGTGCAGTAATTCATAACATAGCCATTGGCGGCTATACTACAGCCTGCTCCGTATTCTTCACAGTTAAAGTGACTTAAACTGGAACCAATCTGCCATATTAAAGGCGAGTGAATTGCTTGTGCCTGATTGTTAGAGCCATTACCTTTAAAAATTATTAAACTACACCCGGAAGTTAATTCCGATGGAGGAACATTAAAATCAGCATCGTAACAAAATCCGTTTGCAGATGCGATTAATGGAGTATCATTGCTTAGATACAAGTATGAGTCGTAGTTACTATACATGGATAAACCTCCCGGACCAGTACCATTTGGACTAATCAGTGAAGCAAATCCAAGTAAGTGTATAATTTCATGCAAAGTAACAGTATATAAATCAACTTGATTATTTCCAATGTTTCCTGATAGAT
>JBGTCY010000284.1:0-5997 GCA_041748615.1 Chitinophagales bacterium | reverse complement strand
GATGCGACAGCGCGGTAATAACAGACCTGACTTTTGTCCCGGCATATTTTATTCAGGTACCGGTTGAAATCTGTGACGGTGAAAGCCATTTAGCCGGAGGCGCTCTTCAAACTGCTCCTGGATTATATTATGATTCGTTGGTTGCAACATCAGGTTGTGACAGTATTGTTGAAACCAATCTTTCATTACTGCCTGTCTATTTTGACATTGCTGATATAACTATCTGTGATAATGAAACATATTTTGCCGGAGGCGCAACTCAAAATCAGGCGGGAGTTTACATTGATTCATTTTTAACTATCAACGGTTGCGACAGTATCGTTCAAACAAATCTGAATATCGCTCCCACGTTCAGTACATCTCGAACCGTTAATATTTGCGATGGAGAAACTTTCTTTGTTGGTGGCGCTGCGCAAAGTCAACCGGGACTCTATTTTGATACATTATCTGCTTCCAACGGATGCGACAGCGTGACATCAACCACCTTAATCGTTAACCAAAATTATTTCACCCCAAGAACGGTTTCCATTTGCACGGGTGACAGCCTTTTTGCCGGAGGCGCATTTCAAACAACGGATGGAATTTATTATGATACACTTTCCAGTATCGCGGGATGTGACAGTGTCATTGAAACGAATCTGAGCATTTTAACAACTTTGCTGGAACAAGTGCAGGTGACCATCTGTACCGGACAAACCTGGTTCGCAGGTGGGGCATTGCAAAGCGCTCCCGGCATTTATCGTGATTCTTTCTTGTTGCCTTCCGGTTGTGACAGCATTTTTGAAACAACACTTTTTGTTGTTACCAATTTCCTCACGGTGATTGATACCGCTATTTGCGACAATGAAAGTTTTTTCGCGGGAGGCGCGCTTCAGACAACCACCGGAGTTTATTTTGATTCGCTATTGACAGCTTCCGGTTGCGATAGTATTGTTCAAACATATCTCACCGTTTTGCCGACAGCCGTGACCAATCTTTCAATCGCAATTTGCAGCAATGAAACTTTTTTTGCCGGAAGCGCCTTGCAAAATACTCCCGGAGTTTATTACGATACTTTTTCTGCAGCCAATGGATGTGACAGTATTTTAATCACCAATCTCGCTGTTAATCCGGTTGAGTTTACTCAACGGGCGGTCGGCATCTGCGCGGGGGATAGTTATTTTGCCGGTGGCGCGTTACAAACTGTTGCCGGAGTTTATTATGATTCGCTGCAAACATCATCGGGTTGCGACAGTGTCGTGGAAACTACTTTGGATGTGGTCAGTTTCTTTTTTATTCAACAATCCGCATTCATTTGCGGAAGCGACAGTTTCCTGCTGCCGGGAGGTGTTTATCAAAGTGCGCCCGGCATTTATTATGACACGCTGATTGCTGCCGGAGGTTGCGACAGTATTACTGAAACGAACCTGCAAGCCGGAGCGGCATCATTCGAATCAATTCAATTCAATCTTTGCATTGGTGACAGCGCTTTTGCAGCCGGTACGTGGCAGACAACCACCGGAATTTATTTTGATACACTACTGCTTTCAACCGGTTGTGACAGTATTATTGAAACCCAACTCACATTTCAATCAAGTTTCCTTTCAGAGATGAACGCGACTATTTGTGAGGATGAATCATATTTTGCGGGAGGCGGGTTGCAAACCGCTTCCGGAATTTATTTCGACTCATTGTTAGCATCAGGCGGATGTGATAGTGTGATACAAACGAATCTGACGGTTTTACTTCCTTCAACTGCGAATCGTTCGGTTGCCATTTGCAGCAATGAAAGTTTCTTTGCCGGAGGCGCAATACAAACCACATCCGGAATTTATGCGGACACTTTTGTTTCCGCGAATGGTTGCGACAGTATTCTCGTTACTGACCTTACTGTTCATCCGGTTCAATTCTCTGCACGTACAGTTTCTATTTGCATCGGTGACAGTTATTTTGTAGGCGGAAATTTTCAGACAACTCCCGGAGTGTATTATGATTCATTGCAAACATCAGACGGTTGCGACAGTGTGATTGAAACTACCCTGAACACCGTCAATTTTTTCCTTGAACAAATCCTCGTTGAAATCTGTATTGGTCAAAGTTATTTTGCCGGTGGCGCGTTGCAGTCGGTGAGCGGAGTGTATTATGATTCATTGACCGCAACGGGTGGATGCGACAGCATTATTGAAACCACATTGAATGTAGTCACCGCTTTTTACTCCGATGTGCAGGCAACCGTATGCGAAGGACAAAGTTATTTTGCGGGAGGCGCGCAGCAGACCACTTCCGGAATTTATGCTGACACACTGCTTTCAACAGGCGGATGCGACAGCATCATCACAACTGACCTGATTGTTTTTCCGGCATTTTCTGATACCGCCACAGTGAATATTTGCGATGGTGAAAGTTATTTTGCAGGCGGCACATTCCAGACAACCAGCGGAATTTATTCTGACGCGTTTGTAACAGCTTCCGGTTGCGACAGTCTGTTGGTGACAATTCTGAATGTGAATTCACCGGTGGGTAATACCGTTCAGCATGACCTGTGTGATGGAGATTCTTTGTTCGTTGGGGGTGCCTGGCAAACCACCACCGGCATCTTCACCGACACGTTCGCTTCAGTAAATGGCTGCGACAGTACGGTCATCACCAATCTCACAATTTCATTGTTTGTTACCAATAATATTACTGCATCAATCTGTCAGGGAGATTCCATCTACTTGGAAGGCGCGTGGCAAACTGCAACAGGTACATACACTGACACCATTTCAGCCGCAACCGGATGCGATACGCTGGTGCTCACCGAGTTAATCATCATCAATAACTTTGTGTATGTTGACCCGCCACAAGTGGTGATTGATTCCGGGGAAACCACGTTGCTGAATTCCACCACCAACGCGTCAAGTCCGGTTTATGAATGGACGCCTATTGACGGATTGAGTTGCACAACATGCCCGGCTCCCACCGCTTCTCCCGATGAAGATACGGAATACATGGTAGTGGTGACGGATGAAAACGGCTGTGTGGACACCGCGTGGGTGCAGGTATTGCTGAAAAATATTTTTGTCCCCAATGAACCTTGTGATAAAGCGATATATGTCCCCAATGCCTTCACACGGAATGGCGATGGCATCAATGACGTTTTTCATGTTTATGGAAAAGGCATCGAAGAATTGTTGTTGATTGTCGCTAATCGCTGGGGCGAAAAAGTGTTTGAATCACGCGACCTTAATTATGGATGGGATGGCATTTACCGCGGAGAACTGATGCGTCCCGATGTGTATGTCTATTATGTGGAGGTGAAATTCTGCGATGGCACCCGGCTCAATCATCTGAGTCCTTACAAGAAAGGAAGTGTAACGCTCATCCGGTAATTTCAGTCTCCTTTCCTATAAAAAAAATTTCCAAAATGTCATCTAAAATCTAACATCTAAAGTCTAAAATCTGATTAACAGATAGCGTAATTTCTGGATGTTGTTTTGACAACATTACGAAGCGCTCATTTGCAATCCTCAATTTTCACTTCCTTCAGATTCAGGTGATACAGTTTGCCGCCTGTTTTAAAAATGACTTCATCGGTGAGATACAACTCATGGTCATTGATGAAACATATTGCTTCCTTTTGTGTGAAGGTAGGGAAGATAATGGTTTCCTTTTTTCCGGAAAAAAAATTATCTCCTTCAAAACAGGTGAACAGCCAAATTTTATCATGCGAAAGCAGGACTAACTTTTTCTTGTCAGGACTGATATCTGCACCGGTAACCCAATGACTGATTTTGGGCTCTGCACCAAGAAAAATGCTGTCAACCAACTCGGCAGTATATTTCCCGGGAGCATCGGGCAGGCGATAAAGTTTCGTGTAACCGGTGAAAGGTTCCGTGTTGTTTTTGGAAAATAAATACAAACTGCCATTGAACCAAATCATCGCCTCCATATCAAATTGCATGTTGGATGGCGCGGGAGGAAACCGGTTCTGGTCAGGATATTTAAACTCAATGATTTCAGGTTTGGCAATATTGTCTTTCAGATTGGCAGGGCTTGGTATTTTGTAGATTTTTAAATCATGTCTTTTGTTGTCATTGTTTCCAAAATCTCCGATATAAATATTTCCGGCATCATCTTTCGCGAGTTCTTCCCAATCTTTATTCTGTCCGCTGACATAAAGAATGGTTTTTATCTGGCAGGATTCATCAATTGCATACAATACCGGTTCGCCCCAACTGTCATTGTGAGTCCAGATGTTGCCATTGGCGATTACCAAACCGGAGGATTCATTTAATACCTTTTCAAGTTTGCAGACTTCTTTAAGCGTTACTTTTTGTTGGGCTTGGAGAATAAATGAAATCAAAATGATTTGAAAAAAAACGAGATACAATTTCATAAAAAAACAGGTTTTTTAAATAAAAGAAAGACAAAGCTATTTCACAAATAATGCCTGAAATTTCAAATCTAAAAGAAGAATGACAAATGGACGGGCATTCTATAGCCCAGTCACGACAAAGCAGGCAGACTGGGTTTTAGATAGAAAAAAAACTTACGGGCTTTAGCGCGCATTAGTCAGTTAATCGTGAGAATTTATCAGTATCACTCCCATCCCGTATTCGGATGCGGTCGTCCGTGAAAATGTTTATCAGTATGTATCGTATCCTGTTGCAAAGGCTCGGATTCAATTTCCCTTTTTAATTCTTCATCAAGTTTCGGGTCTAACAATTTATCCAAATCAGGCTGACCGGCATTGACCCAGGCGGTGTACCAGAAGTTGCCCACCGAATGGATGGATTCGCGCATTCTGCGTTCCACCATATTACCCATCCTGCGGTCATATTCGCGGGAATAAGATTCGGAATAAACGCGCACTGTCGCGCTCAGTCGCTGTTCATAGCTATAGACCTGGTCGGATGGAAATTCATCGCGTAGGTTTTTTTCCAAGGATAAAACACTGTCCACCAACTTGTGGCTCTCCAGCACCACATCCCAAATCTCCATCAGCGGGTCGTCAATGTATTTCGCTTTGCCTACAAAATAATCATACTCCTCACCGAACAATTCAGGAATGCGCGATTCCCAAAAGCCGTGAATGCCGATTTGATTCGTCAACTGCCCGTTGTAATTCGAAGTGGTATGCAGCGGCACATGCGCGTCAGCAACATAATGACCGAGGTCGGCAGCCAATCTCAATATTTTCAACGCGTCTTTTTCCCGCATCGCCTGTGTCAGCCAGTTAAGGTTGCGCTCCACATGCCACGGCACGATGCCATAAGCCATCAGCGTATCTTCCGAATATTTCGCAACGGCATCTTTCCATTTGCGCGGCATCTCGTCAAACGGATAGGTGCCGTAGTGGTCAATGTCAATAAAGTGGCGGGGCGCTTCCCCGGCAACGGCATACCTGCGCTTGTCGGGATTCACCGCGTTTTGGGTGATGTATTCAATGTGATGTTTGAAAAAGCCGAACATACCTTCAGGCAGGGTAAACACTCCGATACGATTGATGCGTTTATGCCCCCAAAAACCCCAGGGCGAAGCGTTGTTTGATAGAGTTAAAAAGACAATTAAGAGGAAAACTAATTTCTTCATGTATTTTAAATTAGCATAGACCACATCAAAAATACGATGTAAAAAGTTTATTGATAGATGATACCTGCATTGCAAATCAGCTAACATTAATTTAAATCAGAAAATCGAATCAAATAAATCCCCAACCCTTGGAAATTTTCAAAAAGAAATGTAATTTCATCTTCATGATGGAAAATATACATTACATATTATTTTCATCCTGCATCCTGCATCCTGCATCCTGCATCCTGCATCCTGCATCCTACCCTTCGCACTACACTAAAAAAATCAATCCACAAAGTTATTCCGGTTGCCCTGCCAAAGGAACAGGCTGCGATTTTAATCCTAAGGACTTTTCATTTTTTTTTAACTTTAAAAACATACTGCCATGTTACAACCAACCATCAATCCCTATCCTTTTGTAGGCGCTAAGATTTCCGAAGGACTTGATGCCATCGCGGAAGA
>JBGTCY010000283.1:0-11042 GCA_041748615.1 Chitinophagales bacterium | reverse complement strand
ACTGGTATGCTTACGGCAAAAAAATGAACGAGTCTGTAAATCAAGTCAGGCAATGGTTCTACGCAATAGCCTCCACTGACATTGCTTACAACCTATTTCAACTCTACAAAGAAGATGCTGTATTAATTAGAACTTAGCCTTTTTTTGTAAAACGAATTCAACTTCGGCTTACCCGCTGATTTTTCAAGATAATCGAGATACTCGTCAATGAAGGGAATGGGTTGCGCCATTTGTATTTTGTAAAACTCATCAAGCAGTTTGTCGAGATTCCGGTCAATCTGATAATAGCCTGCCATGATTCCCGCTTTGGCGGTGAGCGCGTCCGGGTAGGTGGGATAAATAGATAACGCATGGTTCACATACGGCAGGGCTTCATCAAACAGTTTGAGTTTTTCTTCATTGGCGGACGCTTCCAATCCCTTGCGGTAGAGTCCGTAGCCCATGAAACTGTTCGCGCGCGCGCTGTTGACGGAAACCTTCACTGCAGCGCGGTCGAGCGTATAAATATCTTTCCAATCGGGAACCCTCCACACGGTTTTCACGCTGAATAAAACCGTCAGCAACAGGATGATACTCAACCCCGTAGTTTGATTCCACCATGAAAAACGTCCGGGCAATTTTACAACTAACCCGTCAGCGGCTAATATGCAAAACGCCAATGAAGGCATGTAAAGAAACCGCTCATTCATAAACGTACCGATGGGGAAAAATAAATTGGAAGCGATAGAAAGCGTTGTGAAAAAATAAAGGATGCAAAAAGCAGCCACCGTTTTTTTTCTGAAATACAACACCGCGTAAACACTCATCGCAAGGTACAGCAGCAGCGGGATGATGGCACGCACGTCATTCCAGTTGATGATGGGAATGTGATAGGGATAATAATCATGCGTGAGCGGATGCGGAAAAAAGAGCAATTTGGCATACAGACCGAGCGTGTAAAAAATGGTCGCGTATTTTTCAGGAGCGGTCGTTCCCAGAAACGGGTTGTTCATTAAACCCATGATTTCTTTTCCGCTGTCGAAAAAATAACCGATTGCCTGGTAGCGCATGATGAGATACACCGCAAGCCCCGCAAACAAAGGCAATAAAACGATGCCTGTTGTTTTCAGAGATATTTTCCTGAAAAAATACAACGCCAGCGGAATCACCGCGAGAAACGTAACGGCATTTTCTTTCGCGAGCATTGCAAGAAAAAAACACAATGCGGCAAGCGGCAACAGCAATTTCTTTTCAGCAGCGGCAAACCGAATCAGGAAGATGAGCGCGAGCATCGAAAATAAAAATGAAAGGATTTCATCGCGGCTTTTGATGTTTGCAACTACTTCGGTGTGCAGCGGATGCGCGATAAACAAGAGCGCAGCCGCGAACGGAATTCCTAAAAACCAGCGGCTTTCATTTTCCGGAGGAAATAAATACAACAGCAGCCACAACAGCACGATGCCGGTGATTCCATACAACAGGATATTGATGAAATGGCTGACCTGCGGATTGAGTTTCAGAAACTGGTATTCAATGGCGAAAGTGATTAACGACAGCGGACGGTAACGTGCTCCCGCCACCAAATCCTGTTTCCCGAGCGAACCCATGAAAGTGTCATGCGCAAGAATATCGCGGATGCCGGCAAATCCTTTTTTCACAAAATTATTGTCCGACAACACGATTTCATCATCGAGCACATAGCCGAATGTGATGCTGTAGCCATACAACACAAACGGTAAAACCAGCAGCAGCAGAGCGGGTATTTTGTAGTGTTTCCAGAAACGAAAAGGAATATCTACGATTGATGAAGTCCGTTGAATGGATTTTTCCTCTTTCCGCTTTTCGAAATTTCTAATGCGTTGTTTCACGCCATGAAAGTAAAAAAAATCTTGATTCTACAAGTTGTTTTAACCAAACCCGTAGGGATGAAATGATGATAGAAAAAGAGAAATAAGTTGAATATAAACCCCGAAGGGGTGATATAAAATCGGGGTAAATGAAAAAATATCAGAATCAAAGAGATGCATGGGGGTTAGCCAAAATTTGTCAAAATATACCGAAACCACTCAGGTTTTCGAATAAAGAAACGGAAAAACATTCGGTATTAACTGAGAGTAAGTCTCATTCCTTCGGAAATTCGACTACTCTCAGTATAACTTGATGCTATGCGAGTAATCGAAAAATCATACTGGCAGGCAATCGCGCCACTTCGACTTCGCTCAGTGTGACCCACGCACAAAAACATTGAATTTATCCTACGCCCCGCAGATGAAAACTTCACCCCATCCCATGAATCTCCCGCAGCCATTCCAGCACGGGCGGCAACACCACGTCCACATTTTCATGCAGCATGGCGTGGTCCAAGCCTTCGTAAAACTCAAGGCGTTTTTTACAGGTGAGCCGATCATAGATTCCCTGCGTGTAACTGACCGGGAAGATGTGGTCGGCAGTGCCTGAAATCACCATCACGGGTACATTGATTTGATCGATAGGCTGCGGAACGGGTGTGGAAGCCAGTGAACGCAGGGCGCGCAGCGAAATCGTTTTCAGCACGAGCGGGTCGGTTTCAAGAAAGCTTTTCGCAGTGCCGAAATAGCGCACTTTGATTTTGTCCAAATCAATATAAGATGTCACCGGCACCTGGCTTTTGTCCCACCCGATAGACATGAACAGCGGTTTCAGCAGTTTAGTGATGTTGGGATATTTCACGAGCTTCATCGCGTCAGGCGCGGTGAGGTCAGCTACATTCTGGCAGACCACCGATTTCAGGCGCGGGTCTTTTGCCGCCATATAAAAAGATAAAATTCCACCCTGGCTGCTGCCAATCAATGAAACTTTATCATTAAACCGCTCAATGGCGTAGGTGATGGTGTTTTCAATATCCAGCATCAGTTCGCTCATTGAATAGTCGCCACGGAGGCCTTCGCTTCTGCCATGCCCGCGCGGGTCAAGCCCCACGACATTGAAACCCGCCTGTCCGAGTTTGTAGAGAAACTCTCCGTAGCACAAGGCGTAAATGGCGGTTCCCGGAACAAAAACTACCGTAGGCGCGTCTTTGCCCACTTCAAAAATATCTAAGTGCAATAGGTTTCCGTCTGATTCGAGCGTGTCTTCAGTGAAATACTTATACAATGGCGGATAGCCCAACTCGTGGGTGATGAATTCAAAATATTCGGTGACGGAGTTAAAAGTTCTTCCTTTGGATTTTAAAACAACATTTTTCATGTTTTCTGATGGAATGATTGCTTGAGGAAAAGATTCATGAATTGATTAAATGCCGGATGAATTTCTTTTACGTTCAGCCGTTGCCGGAAGTTGAAAAAAAGTCAGTTTTTTCAAAATGGCAAAGACTTTTTGTATTTCACAATAATAATGATTTTATCAATAAACAAGCAAATGAACACTTTGAGGCGTAGGATAAATTGCACTTGCGTAGTTATGGTGAAGTCCCGAGAATCGGGAAACCATGAGGTGGCAATCGCTCACCTTCGACTCCGCTCAGGTTGACCCCACGCGCACCATAAAAAGCGGTGCAATTTGTCCAACACCCACACTTTGTCATGCTTTTTATGCCAATATTGCTACAAATCAACCCTCTTGCAGACAGAATAACAGCCGCAATTTTTTGATTTTGTTAAATTTGAACAAATCCTGCAATGGCATAATAACTGTTGATAGCTTTGCAATTATTTTTTAACCCAATAAACCCAATTACAATGGACCCATTAAAAAAGTTTCTCTACGCAGGAGTTGACCTCGTTGCCGACACTTCTGAAAAATTCACTAAAACCGTACACGAGTTAGTGGATAAAGGCAAAATTTCCAGCACTGAAGGCAAAAAGCTCGTTGACGAGTGGATTGAAAAAGCCGACACCGCGAAAGATGAATTCGAACAGAGAGTGAAAGAACTTTCACAGAAAGTAGGCGTTTCCGAAAGAAATGACGAAGAACAGCTCGAACAGCTCCGCAAAAAAGTGGCTGACCTCGAAGCTAAGTTGGGCAAAGGCGCAACTTCTTCCAAAAAGGAAAAAGCTGCCGCTGCTTAAGACTTTTTAGCAAAAAAGGGGCTGAAGACATTAACAAATGTCAAGTAAAAGCCGGGTTTGTACGCAAGCCCGGCTTTTTTTATGCAAAAAATTGACTTAACACTATTAGACGGAAAAGTTTTATAATACCTTTGCAAACCAAAATTATTTATTTCTGGTTTTTTCGTGAACTGATTTTTATCCGTTTGCTTCAAATTCCAATTACAAGAGTTCTTTGAAAAACTAATTTAATCGTCATTGCGAGCGAGGGACGAGCGAAGCAATCCCTTCTTACAGGGGATTGCTTCTGGAATGGCATTCGCTCAGAACAAACATTCCCTCGCAATGACGTCAATTTTTTAGTTTTTCAAATAACTCAATAAAATGTAATCATCACTTCCATCAACTCCGTTCATTACGGATTCGTGAGTGAAAACCAAAATATAAAAAACAAAAACAACTTGCTTTTTAATCAAACTTTCAGAAACATCGGCAGAACACGCGAAATCATCGCGGTGCTGGTGAAGTATGGGTTTGAAGATGTGATTGCCAACTCCACGATGCGCAACTTCGTGCCCGAACGCATGCGCCTTTCCTGGATGCGGCAGGAACGCCCCGCCCTCGAATACTCGCGCTACGAGCGAGTGCGCATGGTGGCGGAAGAACTCGGTCCCACCTTCGTGAAGCTCGCCCAGGTGATGAGCAACCGCCCCGACATGCTGCCGGACGGGCTGATTAAAGAGTTGGAAAAGCTGCAGGACAACGTGCCGCCATTCGCCTACGAAACCGTTCGTGAAATCATCAAAGAAGAGCTGGGCAAAGAAATCGAAGACGTGTTTGATGAATTCGAAAAACGTCCGCTCGCCTCCGCCTCCATCGGGCAGGTGCACCTCGCGCGCCTGAAAAACGGGCAGAAAGTGGTGGTGAAAGTGCAGCGCCCCGATGTGAAAGAAATGGTCGAGCGCGACATCGCCATTATCAAGGAAGCCGTCAACCGCACCGAGCGCTACCTGCAAAAACAGGGCGTCATCAACGCCATTGACGTGGTGATTGCCTTTGAGCGCAGCATGAGCAAGGAGATGGACTACCGCAACGAAGCGCGCAACATTGAGCGCTTCCGCGAAATGTACAAGGAGCATAAAAACTTCTACATCCCGAAAGCCTTTCGCGAATTTTCATCCGAAAGAGTGTTGGTCATCGAATTTTCTGACGGCTGCAAAATCTCCGATATGCCGCAACTGCGCGCCTGGGGACTCGACCCCGCCAAAGTGGCGGAAAACGGCATGGGCATCTACCTCACCCAGATTTTTGAATACGGCTTTTTCCATGCCGACCCGCATCCGGGCAACGTGTTCGTGAGGCAGGATGGCGTCATCGCCCTCATTGACTTCGGCATGGTGGGACAGTTGATGCAGAAAGACAAATTCAACTTCGCGGGCATCTTCATCAGCTTCGCCAAGCAGGACGCCAAGCAGATGGCGATGTATATGAAAAAACTCTCGGTCGAAGAGCAGATAACCGACCAGCGCCAGTTTGAATACGACCTCAACGACCTCATTGAAGATTTCGCCACGCTCAGCGTGAGCGAAAGCAGCATTGCCGACATGATTTCGCGCCTTCAGAAAATCATGTACGACTACAAGATGCGCATGCCGGGCGGCATCTTCCTCATTTTCCGCGCCTTCGCCATCCTGGAAGGGATGGGCAAAACCCTGCATCCCAACTTCAACACCTACGAGTTCATCAAACCCTACGGTGCCAAGCTGCTGCGCGAGCAGCTCAAACCCAAATACCTGCTCAACGAGTTGTCATCGCGCACCAGCGCCATCACATCTTTCCTTAACACCTTCCCGCTCGAGGTCAAGGATATCATCACCAAAACCAGCCGCGGCAAGCTCCACATCGAAATCGAGCACCAGGGCTACGGCTACCTCCTTAAAAAACTCGACAGCCTCACCAACCGCATTTCCATCACCCTCATTATCATGGCGCTCATCATCGGCTCCTCGCTCATTATGCTTGCCGAACTGCCTCCCCACGCCATTTCGCCCACCGGCTATCCCTATCTCAGCATGATTGGCTTCTCCACCGCCTCGGGCTTATTCGTGATTCTCATTTACTCCATCCTCCGCAGAAGAAAGTACAAATAAGCGTTCAAGCGATTCCATCCGTCTGATGCGGTTAGTACAAACGCACGCCATCCAAAAAATGCGATAGTCACACTGAGCGAAATCGAAGTGGCGCGATTGCCTGCCCCCATGGTTTCCCGATAAAAATGCGGGCGTTCCAGCAATGTCGCTTGCCATCGCGCAAAGCAACAGAAGCGGCAAAGCTGTCGGGCTTTCCGCTCCAATCTTTTTGCCCCACGCGCTAAGTCAACGCGGCAAAAAGATTTCCTCTGCAATCCCTAACGCAAACAGCCGGTAATCATAAGTGGAAACATTACATAAATATTTGAGCAGGTTTAAAGAAGTTCCGAAAAGCTGAATTATTTTACAATCGTCTGCAAAATGTATGTTCATGAACCGGAAGTGTGCTCATATAATAGTAGCCGAATCAGAAGCAAGCATAAAATTATTATTGATACATTTTCATTCACTACTTTCGCAATAATGAAGCGTCACTTCTATTCCGATAGCATATCACAGTTTTTAAAAGTTTCTCACCAAGAAATCTTGGGGACTTTAACACAGAGTAATGAGTTCTCATTGGAGCTAACGCAAAAGGAAGCGTGGAATCAAGAGATTAGAATTCTCAAAAAAAATTTGGAGCGTTATCAAGGTTCCATTTTTTTCGAGTATTCAATTCCAAGAATGGGAAGAAGAATTGATGTGGTACTGATAATTAGAAATGCAATTTTTGTTTTGGAGTTTAAAGTTGGAGAAAGGGAATTTCCGTCTTATGCAATTGAACAAGTTTGGGACTATGCTCTTGATTTGAAAAATTTTCACGAAACAAGTCATCACCATTTAATTGCTCCTATTTTAATCGCAACCGAGGCTATAGAGATTTCCTTAGAAATTGCAACTTCATCGCATAATGATAATCTATTATTTCCAGTAAGAGCAAATTCGGAATCGTTAGGTGAAGTGATTAAAACCGTACTTGCCTTTTCTGATGGAGAAGAAATAAACTCAGAAAAATGGGCGACAGGTCGATATTCACCAACTCCCACAATAATCGAAGCAGCAATGGCTCTATACAATGGACATGCTGTAAAAGAAATTTCCAGAAGCGATGCCTCGGCAATCAATCTGTCTCATACAAGTGAGTCATTATCGAATATAATTCTCGAATCAAAAAGGAAGGGAGTTAAATCAATTTGTTTCGTTACTGGCGTTCCGGGGGCAGGAAAAACTTTGGTAGGTCTGGATGTCGCAACCAAACACTTAGATAATGAAAAGAAAACTACGAGCGTATTTCTCTCAGGTAACGGGCCATTAGTAGCCATTTTAAGAGAAGCTTTGACAAGGGATAGGGTTAAAAGAGAAAAGGAAAGAGGCATAAAAGTGAAGAAAGGCGAGGTAATGAGTAAGGTTAAGGTAT
Organism: Chitinophagales bacterium; assembly: GCA_041748615.1. GTDB lineage: Bacteria > Bacteroidota > Bacteroidia > Chitinophagales > CAIOSU01 > JBGTCY01. Next base: position 3,492 of record JBGTCY010000283.1, on the reverse strand, counting down.
TCATTCAGAATGTCCATCACTTTCGTGATGAGTGTCTTATTGATCCTTCTGCTGCACCTTTTGATCATGTTGCGATTTTTGATGAGGCACAGCGCGCATGGGATCACACCCAAACCTCCAACTTCATGAAGAGGAAAAAGAATGTTCTGAACTTTTCATATTCCGAGCCTGAATTTTTGATTTCATGTCTTGATAGACACAAAGATTGGGCTGTTGTCATCTGCCTTGTTGGAGGAGGACAAGAAATTAATACCGGAGAGGCAGGAATTAGCGAATGGATTGCATCTTTGAATCGGTCTTTTCCTAAATGGCATGTGTACATTTCAAATAAGTTAACTGATAGCGAATATGCAGCCGGTAAAGCGCTCGAAGTTTTAAAAAATCGTCAGCACGTAATACAGAAGCCGGAATTACATTTAGCAGTTTCACTTCGCTCATTCCGTGTAGAGCATTTATCCCAAATGGTTAAAAATCTTTTAGACATTGACATTAACGAGGCAAAGAGGAATTATGACTTGGTAAAGAATAAGTATCCAATCGCTATTACCCGCGATTTATCTAAGGCGAAAAAATGGTTAAAGGAAAAGTCAAGGGGAAGCGAGCGATATGGAATCGTTGTCTCATCACAAGCACAAAGATTAAAACCTCATGCGATTGATGTTAGGTCACCGATGGACCCAATTCATTGGTTTCTGGACGGGAAAGAGGATGTTCGTTCTTCATTTTATTTAGAAGATGTCGCAACGGAATTTCATGTTCAAGGTTTAGAGTTAGATTGGTCTTGTGTTACATGGGATGGGGATTTTAGATATTCATCAAATGGTTGGGAATTTTTTTCATTTGTCGGATACAAATGGCATCACATCCGAAAAGAAGAAAGGAAGCAATATTTGAAGAATGCCTACCGAGTTCTTTTAACAAGAGCAAGGCAAGGTATGATTATAGTAGTACCCGAAGGTGATTTGGAAGACCCAACTCGCAATTCGAGTTATTATGACTGCACATTTGATTATTTAAAGGAAATCGGATTTCCAGTAATTTGATAACTCATGCGCACTCGCAAAGGTTTACTCGGTCTCTTTAAAACCCGCTCGTTTAATACCGACCAGAAAATGCGCAACTTCATTTCCGATCTGTCAGAAATATAATATTAGTATTTTTTCATAATTGAAACTGGGTATCTAATAATACTTAAGGTATTGGACTGAGTTCTGTAAAGCGTTTCCCCGCTTCCCGCAGGTGCATCACACGCCCGGATTTTCAGGGCTTATCATCTTTTCCCTCAACCTTAGTAACAAAGGTCATCGCTCACCCCACCTACCTTATTGACCTTATTTCGGTTGTGGAAATTTTTGATAAGGTTAATAAGGTTTTTTTTTCGGGTGGCGATTATCTGTTACTAAGGTTTATTCCAAAAGGATAAGGTTTTTAGTGCATCTGAAAATTGCCTGGTGATGTCAAATCTTTCATCATTGTTAATATCAATCTTAGCAATAAAGTCAACATACTCTTGTATTTTAAACTATATCTTCCTTTCCTTTAACCTTAGTAACAAAGTCAACATCCCCCGCCAATACCTTATTAAACTTATTTTGGTTTTAAAGTATTCTGATAATACTTCATAAACTTTTCGTATTCCTCGGCAAATGTGACTTTGCGATGGTGTTCCTTCTGATTTAAGATGTACTTGCAAACCCTGTCAACATCTTTTTTTGAAACTGAAAATGCAGAAGCGCTGTCTTGCCAAGCAAACATTCCTTTATAAAGCTCATTTTGATTGATGAATGACGCAACGCTCTCAGCCACGATGGTTGCCAATTCCTCTTCAGACAATGCTGGAGAACGTGATGCAAGAAAATGCACATGCTCCGGATTGGCATAAATCGCATACATCTTAGATTGGTTATTATTGACAATACCCGTCATGTATTTTTCTATGCGGTTGCGGTGCTTTTCGGTAATCAGGGGCTGACGGTATTGAGTTATCAGGATGAAATGCGTGTAAAGATTGTGATATAGAATTTTCATTGGCATTTGATTATAGGATTAATAAGGTTGCATGAGGAGAGTATGCGCTTTTTACTAAGGTTAATCAAATTCAAATATAACTAAGGTTCAATTTTATATTCCAACCCAAAATCCACAAAAATAGATTAGTGTAAACCTGTTTAGTCCGGCTTTATTTTCAATTACCCCGAATTCGGGGTAATTCAGGTCAGTATTCTTTGCTACAGATTACCCACCATCGCCCTCAACCCGCTCACCATATTTTTCATGGCATCCATCACCGTTTCCATTTCCTGCCGCGTGTTGAATTTGCCGAGGGAAAAACGGATGCTGTTGAAAGCTGATGTTTCAAACACCCGCTTGTCAATGGTTGTGGTGGCGTTGTGGTCTAAGTAGATGAGGCTATTATGCTTGTGCATGGGGTATCCAAATTTAGCGATTCCAGCTCTTGAAGAAGCGATAGCGATTCCATCCCTTTGAGGGATGGAATCGCTTTATTCGGCAAATGAGCCTCTCCGCTTTCCCTTTGATTTTTTAATTTGAAACCATCATTTTTGCAATCCACATCAACCAAATAATCAATCAAATGAAATCACTCACAAAAAAAATGTCCGTCATTATTTTATTAGCTGTTTTAATGCTGACTTTTTCATCCTGCGGAAAGGATGACAACAATCATTCCGGCATTTATTTTTTCAAGTTCAAGGCAAATGGCGTTCAGTTCAATTATAACAGTCAGTTATTATTGACCGCGCATTTTAATCAATCAGGTAATCAGCATTTAGGCACTATCTCCGGAGCAAATGATGCGATGAGTAATATTTCTTTGCAGTTGTATGATGACAGTCCGATAACAACCAAAAGCTATTCCGGCTTCACGGTCGAAAGCGGAGTAACCAAAGGCGTCATCATCGGACACTTGGACCCGAACACAGGATTGATTTATGGTTCGGGGGGTGCGAATGTAATCGCCTCGATTACAATAAGTGAAATGAACACGAACAGCGTGAAAGGCAACTTCAGCGGTATTTTAAAAAACTCAGGCAATTCTGATATCACAATTACAGACGGAGAATTTTTTGTAAGAATACCTTGATGATTGTTGAGTGAAGTTGTCAAAATATCATTCGTGATTTGAGGCTGCATTGGCTGATATTAGACTTTAGATATGAGACATTAGATTATAAATTTTGATGTTAAGATATTTTAGAAACTTGCTTTTACTAAATCTTAGTGACGACCCCCGACACTCTTTCCTCGCCCCTCATTGTATAATTGTATAAAAAAGTATAACCGGCTATAATTCATCAACCCCATAATTTCCCAAAAGTTGCCTTTGTTAAGTTTTTGTTAAATTTACTATCATCTTTTATTCATTTTAAGATGATAATTTTATTCAAATAATTTTCAATACTACTCCATGATGAATCCTAAAATTTTTTCCCTGTCCCTGCTGATTGTTTTTCTTTCCTTCGAACTGATGGA
>JBGTCY010000282.1:0-15312 GCA_041748615.1 Chitinophagales bacterium | reverse complement strand
TGTTGAAAGCGCGGTGGAAGCGGTGAAAAAAGGCGCATTTGATTTCATTTCAAAACCACCTGACCTCAACCGCCTGTTGATTACGATTCGCAACGCGATGGATAAATCCAGCTTGGTGACGGAAACGAAAGTCCTTAAACGGAAAGTTTCTAAAACCCGCGAAATTGTCGGGGATTCACCGGGTGTCAAAAAAATCAAAGAAACCATCGAACGCGTAGCGCCAACGGACGCGCGCGTGTTGATTACCGGAGAAAACGGAACCGGAAAAGAATTGGTGGCAAGATGGATTCATGAAAAAAGTCAGCGCTCCCAAGCTCCGTTGATTGAGGTGAACTGCGCGGCAATTCCATCGGAGTTAATAGAGAGCGAATTGTTCGGTCATGAAAAAGGGGCTTTCACTTCAGCTATCAAACAACGTATCGGAAAATTCGAACAGGCAAGTGGCGGCACTTTGTTCATGGATGAAATTGGCGACATGAGTCTTTCCGCACAGGCAAAAGTGCTGCGGGCGTTGCAGGAAAATAAAATCACCCGTGTGGGCGGTGAAAAAGAAATTTCTGTGGATGTGCGCCTGATTGCAGCCACCAACAAAAACTTAGTGAAGGAAATTGAGCAGGGTAATTTCAGATTAGACTTATATCATCGTTTGAGTGTCATCCTCATTCATGTGCCCACGCTCAACGAGCGGATAGATGACATTCCTTTACTCGCTGAAAAATTCGTGAAAGAAATTTGCGAAGACTACGGCATGCCTAAAAAAGTGGTAACCCCGAAAGCGTTGCAATCACTTCAGCAAATCAAATGGACCGGCAACATCCGCGAGTTGAGAAATATCATGGAACGTCTTGTAATCCTCAGTGAAAATAAAATCACCGAAGAAGAAGTGAAAACATTTGTCCCCTCAGTTCAAAGCAGGCTCGACCCGACTGAATTGTTCGAACAATTCAGCAAGTTCCAGTCTTTCAAAGATTATATCGAAAAATTGTTTATAGAATATAAGCTGAGAAAGAATAACTGGAATGTTTCCAAAACTGCGGAGGAAATTGATATTCAGCGCAGTCATTTGTATAATAAGATTGAGAAATACGAATTGCAGCGAAATTGAATGATTTGCTGATGATTCAAATCAGAAAAAACAAATTCAGTTTTCCCGTTCAATAGTAAAAGTTTTGCCTTCTTCCGCCAGGTCGCTGTTCGGGAAAACTTCTCTGGTTTCAGAAATTAAATCATCCAGCGTCCGGTATCTTGCTGAAAAGTGACCGATGATGAGTTTTTTTACTTTGGCTTTTAAAGCGATATCCGCAGCTTGAACGGTAGTACTGTGAAAAGTTTCCGTGGCGCGTATCACATTGGATTTATCAAAGGTCGCTTCATGATACAATAAATCAGCGCTTTCGATATACGGAATAATTGAAGTGTCATACGCTGTATCGGTACAATACGCATATACACGGGGACGATAGGGCTTCAGAGTTAATGCTTCATTGGGAATAGTCTCTCCATTACCCGATAAAATATCTTTTCCTTTTTTAGCATCTTGAATCTGCGCAATTGATAATAGATATTGTTGAATCGCTTCCGGTCTGATATTTTTTTCGGGTGATAATTTTTCTTTAAAAATAAAACCGGCACAAGGAATCCGGTGAGTAAGTTTTACTGTTTCTACACGAACAAAATCAGCATCTAAAATCACTTCTCCCGAACGTGGTTCAAAAAAATGATATTTTATTGGATAACATATTTGAGTATTAGAATGCAAAAGTTGCACATTGATAATTTCATCCAAACCCTTCGGGCAAAAAATGTTGATTGTTTTTTCCCGATGATGCAGATGATAAGAAGTCAGCAATCCGATTAATCCGAAAAAATGGTCTCCATGCAAATGACTGATAAAGATATTTTCAATGCGCGCGTGCTTGACTTTTTGCCGTTCTAATCGCATTTGTGTTCCTTCACCGCAATCAATCAGCATGATGCGGTCTTGTATATTCAGAACCTGTGAGGTAGGATGCCTTCCGTGTGCAGGCAATGCCGAGTTACTCCCGATAATTGTTACTTCAAATGGCATTCATCACTCGTTTCCCTTCACGCTGCGCTCCGTTTCTTCCATCATCACGAAGTCAGCCGCTTCGGCTACCGTAGGAAATATATTCAAAATGGTATCCAATTGTGAGATTTTAATCAGCTTGGATACATAATCATTTAAATTGGACAACGCGAAAGTGCCATCGGCATTTTTACACAATCTGTTCCCAATCAGAATGGCGCTTAATCCGGATGAGTCAATAAAGGTGACATCAGTGAGATCAAGGATGATGTTTTTAGCGCCACCCGCGTTTAAAATCACCAACTCTGATTTGAGCTTGGGCGCATTCAACGTATTGAGCTTTTCATCTTCAAGTTTGAATACACAATATTTTTCTTTTTTATCAACTGAGAATTTCATGGCAAATATTTTTTCTGATTATTGCGTGAAAATAATACAAATCGGGACGGATTCATAACGAAAGACAAAATTTGTTATCAACATCAGTATCTTTTCGCAACTAATCCCGTACACGATTGTTACGTTAATTACCCGTATTAGTTTGCCTTATTTCAGTTTTCTTTGCGGATTCATAAGTTTTCCTAAATTGCTAATGCCCTCTGGGTTCTTAAACACTGTCATGCAACATAATATGGAATCAAAATTCTCCCCTCGCGTAAAGGAAGTTATATCTTACAGCAGAGAAGAGGCGCTTCGGTTAGGTCACGATTTTATCGGAATCGAGCATTTACTTTTAGGTTTAATCCGGGAGGGTGAAGGACTTGCCATCAAGGTGCTGAAGTCGCTTGAAGTAGATGTTGTGATGCTGAGAAGAACGGTGGAAGACGCCATCAAAGATAAAATCACTAAAAACACTTACAACCTCGGCAATCTTCCGCTTACCAAACAGGCGGAAAAAGTGTTAAAAATCACCGTGCTGGAAGCTAAAGTGTTAAAAAGCGATGTCATCGGCACAGAACATCTGATGCTTTCAATCCTGAAAAATAAAACCAACGTAGCCACACAAATGCTGAAACAGTTTGATATTGATTATGAAATTTTTAAAGCGGAATTGGATTATGTGAAACACAATATTTCCAGTGAATTACCCAATGAGCCGGGCGAAGAAGAACCGTTTGAAGAAGAAGAAAGAGGAAGGTCATTCGGAGCGGCAAAAAAGTCCGGAGCGGCAAAATCGAAAACTCCGGTGCTGGATAATTTCGGAAGAGACATTACCAAACTTGCTGAAGAAGGAAACCTTGACCCGATTGTCGGTCGTGAAAATGAAATTGAGCGCGTATCACAAATTCTCAGCCGCAGAAAAAAGAATAACCCGATTTTGATTGGCGAACCCGGTGTCGGTAAAACGGCAATCGTTGAAGGTCTTGCCCTAAGAATCGTTAAAAGACACGTCAGCCGTGTGTTGTTTGATAAAAGAATTGTAATGCTCGATTTAGCGGCATTGGTGGCAGGCACAAAATATCGCGGACAGTTCGAAGAACGGATGAAAGCGATTATGAACGAGTTGGAAAAAAACCGCGATGTCATTCTTTTTATAGACGAGATTCACACCATTGTCGGAGCAGGTGGAGCAACCGGTTCATTAGATGCTTCAAATATTTTTAAACCCGCGCTCGCTCGTGGAGAATTGCAGTGCATTGGCGCTTCCACTTTAGACGAATATCGTCAGTACATTGAAAAAGACGGTGCGCTTGACAGACGTTTTCAAAAAGTTTTGGTGGACCCGCCATCCCCGGAAGAAACAAATATTATTCTCAGCCGCATCAAACAGAAATATGAAGAGTTTCATAATGTTGATTACTCGGAAGAGTCAATCGCTGACTGCGTGAAACTCAGTAACCGCTATATTACCGACCGCTTTTTGCCTGACAAGGCGATTGATGTGATGGATGAAGTAGGAGCGAGGGTTCATTTGAAAAATATTCATGTTCCGGAAGAAATCATCGAACTGGAAAAAAAGATTGAAGACATTAAAGTCAAAAAGAACCAGGTTGTTAAGAGTCAGAAATATGAAGAAGCAGCTCAACTGAGAGATTCTGAAAAGAAACTTTTAGAGCAGTTGGACAATGCGAAAAATAAATGGGAAGAAGAGGCGAAAAACAAACGCTATCCGGTCACCTGCGATGATATTTCAGAGGTGATTGCCATGATGACAGGGATTCCCGTGAAGCGCATCGCGCAAAGCGAAAGTATTAAGTTATTAAATATGCGTCAGGATTTGGCGAAAGCTGTTGTAGGTCAGGATGAAGCGATTGAAAAAATCACAAAAGCCATCCAACGAAACCGGGTTGGTTTGAAAGATCCGAAAAAACCGATTGGCACTTTTATTTTCCTGGGACCTACCGGTGTCGGAAAAACAGAGTTAGCCCGTGCGCTTGCCCGTTATCTTTTTGATACGGAAGACGCGCTCATCCGCATTGACATGAGTGAATACATGGAAAAATTTTCCGTCAGCAGATTAGTTGGCGCGCCTCCGGGTTATGTAGGCTATGAAGAAGGCGGACAGTTGACTGAAAAAGTCAGAAGAAAACCTTACTCGGTAGTATTGCTGGATGAAATTGAAAAAGCGCATCCGGATGTCTATAATATTTTATTGCAAGTGTTGGATGACGGCATCCTCACGGATGGATTAGGCAGACGGGTGGATTTCAAAAACACGCTCATCATCATGACATCCAATATCGGATCCCGTCAATTGGAAGATTTTGGAAAAGGCATTGGTTTTGCCACCGCAGCCAAAGAAAGCAGCAGTGATGAATATGAAAAATCTGTAATTGAAAAAGCGTTAAAACGTACATTCTCTCCGGAATTTCTCAATCGTATTGATGATGTGATGCTGTTCAACTCGCTGAAGAAAGATGACATTCACAAGATTATTGATATTGTTCTGAAAGATGTTTACAACCGCCTTGAAAACTTAGGCTATAAAATAAACCTCACGAAAGTTGCAAAAGATTTTCTGGTGGATAAAGGTTACGACCCGAAATTCGGTGCGAGACCGTTGCATCGTGCGATTCAGAAATATGTGGAAGACCCGCTCGCGGAAGAAATTCTCACAGCTAAACCGAAAGAAGGTGAATACTTCCAGGTTGATTATGACAAGAAAGACCAGAAGCTGAAAATCACAATTAAAACCGGAAAAAAATCCGAAGAAAAAACGGATGCTAAGGCGTAATTCGATTTTGGATTGAAACATAAAAAGGCTGTCAATTTTGGGCAGCCTTTTTTATTTGAAACCATTTTTTAAAACCCTGTAGATTCTTTATCTTTGAGAAGGAATAATGGTTAGAAAAATACCGGAATTATCAAAAGAAATGAATTATATCATTAATAAGTGGTTGCTTGTTATATTTATTACTTTTTTAATTGTTCAGCCTTCCTATTCACAGCAACTCCCTATTTTCAGCCTTTACTACGAAAACAACTTCGTTTTAAACCCTGCCATGACCGGGGTGGAAGACCACGGAGTGATTACCGCCTCTTACCGCGACCAATGGAACGGCATGGATGGCAGACCCCGCACGCTGAATGCGAGCTACCGCAGCCCCATCCCCCGCACCAAAATGGGATTGGGCGGTCATGTGATGAACGATGTCACCGGACCAACTTCCTTTACGGGCGCAACATTTACCTATGCTTATCATATCAGCTTTCGTAAAATCAGCCCTTTTCACTGGGCGAAATTTTTGCGTAACAGTAAATTCTCACTTGGCGCTTCTCTATCTGCGTATCACTACCGGCTGAAATCCTCCGAGTTGGTTCTGGAAAATCCCAACGACCTCGCGATTTCCAATGACAATCAAAACACCTTCATGCCAAATGCAGGCGTGGGAGCTTATTTATATTATGAGAAATTTTTCCTCGGCTTTTCCGCGCCACAGTTGATTCCGCTCAACTTGAGTTTTGACGCTGTTGATGGCATTTCCAACATTCAGCGCGTGAATCACTTCTATCATGTAGCCGGTGCGCGGATTCCCATTGGCGGAAAAGTACCGAGAGGATATTTCAATAAATTGTATATCGAGCCGATGGTGTGGTTCAAACATGTGAAAGGCGCGCCCTACCAGTATGACGCTTACGTGCGTTTCCGTCACAAAAATTTCATTTGGGCGGGAGTTGGTTACCGCAGTTCGAAAACACTGATGGCGGATGCCGGTTTTTTAATCAAGAAACAATTGCAGATTGGCTATGCGTATGACTTCCAGGTGAATCCACACCGCGCTACGCTTGGGCATACCCATGAAGTCATTATCGCCTTTCACCTTCCTTCCAAACAGGGAAGAAGTTTTGGTGTGAGGTAATGATTGAATTTTTTTATTGGTTTCGTGTCACACTCATGTTGATGGTTAAGACTTTACAGATTTTTAAAACCACAAAGAACTTTCACCGGAAAAATAAAAACGACATTACATCATTGACACAATGCTCATCGGCAGTTTTAGTAATTGACGGTTGTATCTCATAAAAAACGTGCGTATCATTGCCCGTTCATAATCCATCAAATCCATGTGTGGCATAGCCGGATTTTATACGCCCTCCAAAAAGTTTACCCGCGTTGATCTTGAGCAAATGACAAACTGTCTCTCGCATCGAGGACCGGATGCGGAGGGATTTTTTTTCAATGAAACTACCGGACTTGGTCACAGGCGACTGAGCATCATTGACCTTTCGGAAGCCGCCAACCAACCGATGGTATCTCATTCAGGCAGGCATGTCATCATTTTCAACGGGGAGATTTATAATTACAGGGAAATAGCAACCAAATATCAAATCCAGCAGAGCACTAGCAGTGATACGGAAGTGATTGTGCAGGGATACGAAATGAAAGGCGCTTCTGTTGTTGAAGACTTGAATGGCATGTTCGCGTTCGTAATTTATGACACGCTGGAAGATACGCTGTTTATCTGTCGCGACCGGATGGGAAAAAAACCGCTCTTTTATTTTTGGGATGGAGAAAATTTAGCGTTCGCTTCGGAAATAAAATCACTGCTCCGCTTAAGCATTGTCGACAACTCAAAATCCATCAATAAAAAAGCGCTGAATCAATACCTGCATCTTGGTTACATTCAGGAGCCGCTGACGATTTATGAAAACATTCACCGGTTTCCAGCGGGAAGTTTCGCAAGATTGAAAAAATCAACTTTTGAAATTTACAGCTACTGGAAGCCGGAAAATTTTATTGAAAAAGACACGATTCATGACCTGGGCAAGGCAAAGGAAAAATTGAATGAATTAGTTAATAGTTCCGTTGCCTACCGGATGATTAGCGATGTGCCGTTTGGCGCGTTTCTCAGCGGTGGCGTTGATTCGAGTTTGATTACTGCTGTGGCGCAGAAAAACAGCTCGACACCGGTGAACACTTTTTCCATCGGTTTTAAAGAAGCAAAATTCAACGAAGCCGAACACGCGCGAAAAATTGCCGCACACCTTGGCACTCGTCATCATGAGTTCATCGTGTCGCAGAATGATACGCTGGATTTGTATGAACAGATTCCGGATATCTATGACGAGCCGTATGCCGATTCATCTGCGGTGCCTTCCCTGCTGGTTGCCCGTCTCGCGCGGGAACATGTGAAGATGACACTCTCCGGGGATGGCGGTGATGAAACATTCATGGGGTATGGATTTTATCGTTGGGCAAAAAGGCTGCAGCATCCCGTGATGAAAACTTTTCGGAAGCCCATCGGCTGGACGCTTTCCCGTTTGTCTTCGCGCTATGAGAGAGCCTCGCATCTTTTTTTATACGAAGACGAACTGAAATTAAAGGCACATATTTTTTCGCAGGAACAATACAATTTTTCCGAGCGGGAAATTGATGCATTGTTGTTGCCCGGATGGAAACAGCCGTTAGAACCGGATGCTAATCATCTGCATTTGCCAAGACGCTTGTCGCCCGCGGAGCAACAGGCATTATTTGACATTGGTCATTACCTGAAAGATGATTTGCTGGTGAAAGTGGACCGCGCTACCATGCACTATTCATTAGAAACGCGTGTGCCGTTGTTGGATTATCGCATCGTAGAGTTCGCGCTGAACGTGGATGAAAGCCTGAAACTGAAAGGCGATGTCATGAAATTTTTACTGAAAGAGTTACTGTATGACTATGTGCCTGAGAATTTTTTCAAGGGACGTTCGAAATGGGGATTCTCTCTCCCGTTAGTGTTGTGGTTGAAAAAAGAATTGCGCTACCTGCCTGAAAAATATCTCAACGAAAAAATCACCCGCGAAATCGGTCTCCTGAACCCTGAAAAAGTGAGCGCGCTGGTGAAAAGATATTTCGAAGGCAGTGATTACCTTTATAATCGCATCTGGATTTTGATTATGCTGCATAAATGGTATCTCAAAAACTTTCAATGAATGTTCTTTACCTCTCTTACGATGGAATGACCGACCCGCTCGGTCAGTCGCAGGTGTTGCCGTATCTCACCGGGCTGTCATCGGAGGAAGTGAACATCACGCTCATCAGTTTTGAAAAAAAAGAAAGATTTAGTTCAGAAAAAAAACCCATTGAATCCCTCACCGCAAAAGCCGGAATCCGGTGGATACCGCTGAGCTACTCCAAAAAGCCGCCCGTACTCTCCACGCTGTGGGATATTTTCCGGATGAAACGAATGGCATTCAAGCTAAATAATGAACAGCCTTTTGACATTGTTCATTGCAGAAGTTACATCGCGGCATTGGTGGGTTTGCAATTGAAAAAGAAAGCCGGTGTTCGATTTATTTTCGATATGCGCGGCTTTTATGCCGATGAGCGGGTGGATGGTAAATTGTGGAATTTGCACAAACCGCTTTACAAAAAGATATATCGTTTTTTTAAACAAAAAGAAATTGAATTTCTCGAACAGGCTGACTACACGGTGACGCTGACCTACAACGCCCGCGACATCATTCATTCATGGAAACATCTCAAAAAACAACCCGTGCCGATTGAAGTGATACCGTGTTGCGCTGATTTGGAAGTGTTTAATCCGAAACAACTCGCGGAAGAAAAAAGAAAACAGTTGCTCAAACAGAATAATTTGGAAAAAGTTGATTTTATTCTGACTTATATTGGTTCATTGGGTACGTGGTATATGCCTGTTGAAATGTTCCGGTTTTTTAAAATGTTACTTTCTAAAAAAAGCAATGCTGTATTTTTGATTGTCACACAAGATGCACCGGAGATTGCGGTTGAAGCAGCTCAATTATCGGGTGTGCCCTTAAAGCAAGTGCGCATTACTCGGGCTGAAAGGCAGGAAGTACCGGCATATATCAGTTTGGGCAATGCTTCCATTTTTTTTATTCTTCCGGTATTTTCCAAGCAGGCATCCTCGCCCACGAAGCAGGGTGAAATCATGGCGATGGGTATGCCCATTATCTGCAACGCGGGAGTGGGGGATACGGATAGAGTGGTCAGACAATATCATGCCGGATGGGTGGTTGAATCATTCACGGATGAAGATTATCAGCAAGTGGTGAATGAAATCGAAAAGCAATTCAATCGGCAGGAAATCATGCAAGGCGCTTGTGAATTTTATTCTTTGGAAGAAGGCGTGAAGCGCTACCGTAAAATTTATCATTATTGCAAGACTTTGAGTCAAGATCATCGTTCATGAAAATTTTATTCTTAGTACCCTATCCCGTGGGAGAGGCGCCCTCGCAGCGTTTCCGGTTTGAACAGTATTTCCCGGAATTCAGAGAAAAGGGAATTGAGCATGAAATATCTCCGTTTATTGATATGGAAACGTGGCAGGTGTTGTACCAACAAGGAAGGGAATTGAAAAAAGCGATTGGTATTACGAGAGGATTTTTTCGCAGGGTGAAGGATTTGTTTTACCTGTCGAAATATGATTATGTATTTATCCACCGTGAAGCAGCGCCATTAGGACCGCCCGTCTTTGAATGGCTGATTGCAAAAGTTTTTTCAAAAAAAATTATTTACGATTTTGATGATTCCATTTGGTTACCCAACGTATCGGAGAGCAATCGTTTTTTTTCTAAAATCAAATGGTATCACAAAGTAACTTCCATTTGCCGCTGGTCGTGGAAGATTTCAGTTGGGAATGAATATCTCGCTGTGTTCGCAAAATGCTATAACAGTAACGTGGTGGTGAATCCTACGATTGTTAACACGGAAAATCATTATAACCGAATCAAACAACATCAGTCGGGGAAAGCCATCATCGGCTGGACAGGGACACACAGCACCATTAAATATCTTAATGAATTACTTCCGGTACTGAAGCAGATTGAAGAAGAGGCGGATGTGGAGATTCGGATAATTTCTAACGCCCAACCGAACCTCCCTCTTAAAAAACTCAGGTTTATCGAATGGAAAAAAGAAACTGAAATTGACGACCTCCTCGCTTTTGACATCGGCATCATGCCGCTGCCCGATGACCAATGGGCGAAGGGCAAATGCGGGTTTAAATTGATTCAATATCTGGCGTTGGGAATACCGGGTATTTCATCTCCCGTAGGAGTAAACACTAAAATTATTGATGACGGGAAAAACGGATTTTTATGCATCGGCAATGAAGCATGGTTGATGGCATTAAGAACTTTAATCGCAAATCCGGAAACAAGAGAACTTTTCGGTAAAAAAGGAAGAGAAAAAATTATTAATCATTTTTCTACGGGAGCTAACTCACCTTTATTCCTCAACATGTTTGCATGATAACGAAGCATAAAAAGCGCTACCACAAAAAACGGAATGCAGGGAATTTTATAGCGCACTAACGCGCCAAAATTGAAACTGGTGAAACCAACTGCAAAAGCGAAAATAATCGTAAACAACAGGCAGAAAAATATTTCAGGATTTGCGATTGAAAGCCGGAATAATTTCCCTAAACCGGTGGAGAAAACCATTTTTAATGTAAAAAAGAAAAAAATCATACTTTCAATTGATGACAATAACATAACCGGATTTCTGACTTCCCATAAATAAGGACGAAATAGCGTGACATTGATAGCGGGAATAAATGATTTTATGATATTGCCTGTAGAAAAATCTCCGGAGCCGATGCTGTAAAATGAACCGCCACCGCCTTCACCATAAAGTTCAACCACTTTTGTATGCCACCATTGCATGTCATGCGCCCTTTTTTCCATTTGGTCCATTGACCAATATTCTCCTTCACCACCCATTCTGCTTAGCGCAACGTAAGCTCCGACTAATGTGATAACGATAATGATGGGCGTGATGGCAACCTGAAGAAAAGAACTTGTAATTTTTGAACGATACTTAAAAAATATCCAAAACATTAATGCGGGAAGAAAAGCCATGATGACATAGGCTTTCACAGTTTTTAATACAAAAATTGTAATAATGGCAATGATGACATTCAACAATATTTTTTGTTTTTTAATGAATATCATGTAGGTCGAATAGGTCAACCATCCTAAAAAACCAATTGCCATAGTGTCTTTAAATAAACCAGACCCCCAAAAAAATACAGAGGGAATAAATAAACAGGCGATGGCAAACTCTTTAATCAATTTTGGATTGATATCAACAAAAGTTTTAAACATGACCCAAACACCCGTGAATGATGCAGCCGCGAAAGTCAACGCGATACCAGTATAGTTGCAGAAAGTAAAAAAAGAAAAGATGGTTCCATACTTCACCACAATAAACTGTCCCGCATCCCATGCCCTGACCCGACTATAATAAGGCATTAGCCCTCTTTCTAAATTTTTTGAGTCTGAAAAAAAAACTTTCCATCCGACTTCAGGGTTTGCTTTAATTAACCAGTTTAAATATTTTGTTCTATCAAAATAATAAACTGTATCCCCATCTCCATAATAATAAAAATAGATGATACCTGCCATGAACGCCCCCCCTAACTTCAAACACAGTCCCGGTAAGAAATATTTTTTAAGCGGACTGTCCGCGTAGAGTTTATTTCTAATCAAAATACCGATAACGAGGTAGATGATAAAAAAAAGGGGACCTATGTAAAAATCACTCGATTCCATTAATGCCTAACTTGCATCTAAAGTTACCAAAAGGACACCATTGAAATTATGTGTGGTATTGTTGGAGTTCACTCGCTTACAGGGATTGCAAAAAAATTCGAACCCGAAATAGACAAAGCTGTTCAAACATTATCAAAGCGCGGTCCCGACAGCAGCGGCAAATTTTTTCATGAAAGAGTAGCGCTCGGACATACCCGGCTTTCCATCATTGATACCTCCTCAGCCGGGTTACAGCCCATGCAAGATTCCACAGGAAGGTATGTAATTGTTTTCAA
Source organism: Chitinophagales bacterium (assembly GCA_041748615.1). GTDB lineage: Bacteria > Bacteroidota > Bacteroidia > Chitinophagales > CAIOSU01 > JBGTCY01. The sequence goes on along the minus strand of JBGTCY010000282.1, from coordinate 3,033 downwards.
TGGGGAAATATACAATTACAAAGAACTTCGAAAGAGTTTGATTGAAAGAGGAGCAAAGTTTCATTCACATACTGACACTGAAGTATTATTGAATCTCTATATCTTTCATGGTGAAAGTTTTTTGGAAATGCTCAATGGTTTTTTCGCTTTTGCCATCTATGATAAAATGGAAGGAGAAATATTTTTGGCGAGGGACAGGATGGGAATTAAACCTTTGCTTTTTTATCAGGATGATGAAAAATTAATTTTCGCTTCTGAAATGAAAGCGATTTTCGCTTTTAATATCAATAAAGAACTCGACCGGACTTCCATTTATCAATATCTTCAACTGAATTATATTCCTGCTCCGGCTTCTATCTTAAGTCACGTCAGAAAAATTGAGCCGGGGCATTTCATGAAAATTTCTGCGGATGGCAGAATCATGATTAAACGGTATTACAGAATTAACTATGAGCCGGTTCGAAATCAGGGAACGGCTGTAAGCTATGAAGATGCTAAAGCGGAAGTGAAAAATTTACTGACTGAATCGGTAAAAAGAAGGCTCATCGCGGATGTTCCATTAGGGGCATTCCTCAGCGGGGGTATTGATTCTTCAGTGATAGTTGCAACAGCTTCAAAGTTTACGGAACAATTAAACACCTTTTCAATCGGTTTTAAAGACGAGCCTTATTTTGATGAAACGGAATATGCCAATCTTGTCGCCAAAAAATTCAATACCAATCACACAGTTTTTTCACTCACCAATCAAAATCTGTTTGAACATCTTTATGACATCCTTAATTACATTGACGAACCATTTGCGGATTCTTCAGCTATCAACGTATTTATTTTGAGTAAGCATACCCGTTCAAAAGTAACGGTTGCCTTATCAGGAGATGGCGCGGATGAGTTGTTTGCCGGATATAATAAACATCTTGCTGAATACCGGACAAGAAACAGTTCCCTGTTGAATTTTCTTGTTAAATCAAATAGTTATTTATTCAAACTATTGCCATCATCCCGAAATAACGCGCTCTCCAATACCGTAAGGCAAATCAATCGCTACGCTGAAGGTCTTGAAATGAATGATGAAGAGAGATACTGGAGATGGTGTACGTTTATCAATGAGCAGGAAGCTGCCACTGCCTTGAATGTGTTTGATGAACCATTTGAAAACACGGCAGAATATGTAAAAAGGAAATCAGCATTTTTGATCTATCATAAAAAACAAAAAACGGTAAATGACACGCTTTTTAATGATATGCGATTAGTATTGCCCAATGATATGCTGACTAAAGTGGATTTAATGTCCATGGCGAACGGTCTTGAAGTGAGAGTGCCGTTTCTTGACCATACTTTGGTGGATTATGTTTTTTCTTTACCGGCAGATTTTAAAATTTACAAGGGTTTTAGGAAACGCATCCTGAAAGACGCTTTTAGGGAAGACTTACCGGCAGAATTATATAAAAGACCAAAGAAAGGGTTTGAAGTACCTTTGCTGAAATGGTTTAATAACGAATTGAAAAGTTTGATTTGTGATGATTTATTAAGTGCGACAAAAATTCAAAATCAGCAGATATTTAATCCTGCGTATGTTGAAATGCTGAAAAAGAGACTTTTTTCATCAAGTCCCGGTGAAGCGGTGGCGCAAGTGTGGGGGTTAATCGTGTTTCAACATTGGTATAAAAAATACATTGAGTAGCGGATGCCGAAAATTTTAAGAATCATCAATCGTCTTAACCTTGGCGGACCTACTTATAATGTTGCTTACCTGACCCGGCATTTGAATGATGATTACGAAACCAAACTGCTTGCGGGGATGAATGATGCATCAGAAGCAAGTTCCGAGTTTATCCTCCGACAGTTGGAAGTAACACCAACTTACATTCCAGAAATGCGCAGGTCTATTATTCCTTTCAATGATTTAAAAGCCTATAGAAAGATAAAATCCATCATCCGGGAATATAAACCTGATATTGTGCATACACATGCCGCCAAAGCAGGCGCACTGGGGAGACTGGCAGCTTATCATTGCAATGTCCCCGTAATCGTCCATACATTTCATGGACATGTGTTTCATTCCTATTTTAATCCGGTAAAAACAAGGATTTTTATTGAAATTGAACGCTCTCTTGCCCGAATCAGCACAGGTATAGTCGCCATCAGCAATCTTCAGAAACATGAACTTTCAGAAGTTTACAAAATTTGTCCTGCCGAAAAAATAAAAGTAATTCCTTTAGGCTTTGATTTAAAAAGGTTTCAGGATAATTATGAAACAAAAAGATACAATTTCAGGCGACAATATGCGTTGGCTGACGATGAAATTGCCATTGGAATTATCGGAAGATTGGTTCCTGTAAAAAATCATCGCTTATTTTTAAAAGCATTCAAAGAGGTATTTAAAAAAACGAATAAAAAAGTCAAAGGGTTTATCGTAGGTGACGGAGAGTTGATGAATGCCATTCAGGGAGAGGCTGCTTCACTTGAAATTCCCTTCAGTATGCCGGGAGAAAATTCAAACAATCCATTGGTATTTACTTCATGGATTACCAAAGTGGATGAAGTGATGGCAGGGTTGGATATCGTGGCGTTGACTTCATTAAATGAAGGAACGCCTGTAAGTTTGATTGAGGCGCAGGCTGCTAATAAGGCAATCGTATGTACTGCTGTGGGAGGGATTGAAGATGTAGTTTTGGCAGGTGAAACTGCGCTTTTATCCCCAAGCAATCAAGTTGATTTATTTGCTGAAAACCTGCTAAAATTGATTGAAGATGAACAGTTAAGAAATTCGATCGGCTCTAAAGGGTATAGCTATGTTCATGAAAAATTTAATTTCAACAGATTAGTGAAAGACACAAAAGATTTATATGAACAGTTGAAATAGTCATCCGGCAGATAATTGATAAGGTGATATTACTTATTTTTGCAACAATTCATGAAAAAATCAATATTATTAATTATTTTAATTCCATTGTTCTTCAGTTCATGTAAGTTATTGTATCCTAATTTTATATTCAGGGAAACTAAAGACTTCTATTATATTGAAATGAAGGA